>NZ_JBBCWZ010000073.1:0-14050 GCF_037145695.1 Acinetobacter sp. USHLN143 | reverse complement strand
GTTGCAACTTTTCTAAAAAGCTCGAAAATCATTTTAAAGCCTTTGATTTGACTTTCTTTTACCTTAATAACGGATTTGTTTAACGCCAGCATACTTTTTGAAACACCACCAAATAGTAATTGGTCATAATGCCTAAAGTGGTGACATCATCCGCTGTCAGACCGGTACCTGGATTATCCCATTCAGACAGACCATTGATTTGAGTGGTTCCACTGATATTCGCTGGTAATGTACCTCCAGTGAAGAAACCAATCCCTTCTAATAATCCTTTCACTGTTATCTGATCGACAGAAGGATCAAGATTATTGACGACCGTATCAACATTGATAGCGCCGTTTCTATAACTTTTACCGTTTTCGACAGCAGTATTCACTTTAAATGGTTGGGCCTTGCCTTGCGGCATCACATGCAATGCACCGACTGATACCGAAAAGCGCTTAAAGCCATCTCCATCTTGCAAGCTAAAATAAGGGGAATCTGCATGTGCGACCATAGGTAAAGTGGCTAGGCCTGCCATACATGCCAGCAATGTTTTCATTGATTTGGAACTCCATGTCCAGTTTGTTTATTCGTTTTTCTAGTTCATTAATTATGTGAATTACATTAAAAAATTCAGTTATAGAACAACAGGTCAAAAGTTAATCGATGGTTGATATTGGTAAATTCTATATATTTTTTGTTTATATCTCTTGAATTTTAAGAAATGTATAGCGTGTAAATATAATTACTTTTACCTTAATAGCTTAAGTATAAAAGTGAAGGAAATTTGCTCTTGAAAGCATTAAAATTTCAATCCTATGAATTTTTATCGTAGAAGATATAGAGGAGAGTTTAGGTAAATTTTAGGCTGCATTGATTCAAGCATTTATCATCATGGGATGATTTTTTATTTTTCCAAAACAAGAGCATATGAATTTATCCAAGATCCTGCTACCCAGTCGACTGAGTTTTTTTGTACAATAGCTGCATATATTATTGAGTGAATCACATGAGCACCCAAACTCCTCCCAAAAAAAAGCCCCTGGTTAATTTACCTTTCCCGATCAAGCAAGCAGAGCAAAATGCTGCAGAAGAAGTTCTGGAAGATTTAAGACCAAGACCACAGCGTTATGCTGACCGTACCTGGATGCCACCACGTGGTACGCGCCGTTCAATGGGCAAGCGCTAATTGATCAGACTCAAAAAGCTATGATAAATCATGGCTTTTTTTGTGGAAATTTTTAGGGAGTTGATGAGTAATATTTGATTCATCTTTCGCGCAAAGAGAAAATGGTGCTCTAATTTATCCAAATCTCTTTCAATTTTATTCTTAATAAAGCAAACGAAATATTTAAGCTCTCTAAATGCCGACCAAAATAAAATCCACACCTGGTTGATTTCATATTCGACATTTTAGCCGCCCAGAAAAAAAAGCCAATTCAAACATTGGCTTTTTTTGAAAGATATTTTGATAGCACTAACGAATGCTTTTACGCGCTTTATTTTCCGGCTTCGGTGGCGCGATTTCTCTCTCGCCTTGCCAGACATCGATAAAATCTTTCTCGTTAATATTATAAAGTTCCAGTAGCGCTAAAATCACGCCTCCAAACAGCATGGCACCTTCTGAATGGCTTTGAAAATCGACCAGCTTGGTATTCAGATTATGCAGGATATCTTCAATTTCAAAGACACGTTCCCGTCCATTGCTGTCGGTCGGATAGATCTGGGTATTTAAAATAATTCTTGCCAGGCTTTTTTCATTTTCGCTCAAAGGCAGTTCTTCAATCAACTCATCGCTGGCCGGAGTTAAAATCACGGAATCGCGGAATATGGTATGTAAGAAATTTGCGCTTAATTTTGGCAGCGGCTTTTCGACAAAAGGACGGAAAGATTGCGGGAAAATGACATTGCGTGAGATGCCTTTAAACATCGGTGCAATTTCCTCGACCTTATAACCTGCGATCCCACAACCCAAGGAAGTAATAAAATATTTATTTTTAGGATGATTTTTGGTGTAAATCTTAAAGTCATCAATATAGTGCTGGATTTGTGAGAGCGGCATTTGTTGCAAATGCTCGTTCATGGTGGGAATGGCATAGCTCTGACCCGCCCAGCCACGACCCACGCCCATGACTGCACCAAAATGCTCAAGTGCCGTTCTGGCTGCTCCACCACCGTGTTGTCCAGCCAAGTTGCTGCCAAAAACAAAAACCGTATTTTCCGGAAGGGATTTAACAATACTTTCATCGTGATAGTGGTAAGTCATAATTGTCGATTCTAGGCCATCCTGATCTTCATGTTGCCCGTGAAATGAAAAGGGGTCAAGGCAAAATTGTGCCGGACTAGCCAAACAGATAGAGTATTTCACCCATAAGCCAAAACAGGATACCGAGTACGCCCAAATAAAGCTGCTGGCTGAAAATGATTAGTTTGTTCTGTATTTATTCCCTTTGTAACTGTATATTTTATTGATGATTTTTCAAACTAGAGAATGAGTCAAGCGCTAACAAATAATGAATACTAATATTGTTTTATTTTACCAAACAGAAACCTAAGCAGGGATTGAGTAATTCCAATTTACCCTCATAATAAATCAAATCTATATCCGCAGCGAAGTCAGCGAAAGCTATGAGTGATAAAAAACCCTTTGAATTAGTGACCAGTTATCAACCAGCAGGCGATCAGCCACAGGCCATTGAAAAACTTGTCAAAGGCATTGAACAGGGTTTTCATGATCAGCTTTTACTGGGGGTTACTGGGTCTGGTAAAACCTATACTATGGCCAATGTCATTGCACAGACACAGCGTCCGACCATTGTCATGGCACATAACAAAACTTTGGCTGCGCAGCTCTACGGCGAATTTAAAGCATTTTTCCCCAATAATGCCGTCGAATATTTTGTCAGTTATTATGATTATTATCAGCCGGAAGCCTATGTGCCATCTTCAGATACTTTTATCGAGAAAGATGCTGCAATTAATGACCATATTGACCAGATGCGCCTTTCTGCAACCCGTTCATTATTAGAACGTCGTGATACGATTATTGTCGCGTCGGTGTCTGCCATTTATGGTTTGGGTGATCCAAATGCCTATATGAGCATGTTGCTGCATGTGGTGGAAGGCGATCGCATTGGCCGTGATGATATTATTCGCCGTCTGGTCGAGATGCAGTATTCACGTAACGAACTGGAATTCCTGCGCGGTACTTATCGTATTCGTGGTGAAATTATTGATATTTTTCCGGCTGAATCCGATCAGGATGCGATCCGGATTGAACTGTTTGATGATGAAGTTGACTCTATCCGCTGGTTTGATCCCCTGACAGGGAAAATGGTTCGTAAAGTACCTCGTGTGACCATTTATCCTAAAAGCCACTATGTTACGCCGAAAGACAATTTATCCCGTGCGATTGAAACCATCCGAGACGAACTTAAAGAGCGACTGGTGTTCTTCCGTGAAAATGACAAACTGCTGGAAGCCCAGCGTATCGAGCAGCGCACACGCTATGATCTGGAAATGATGCAGCAATTGGGTTATACCAACGGCATTGAAAACTATTCTCGGCATTTGTCGGGCCGTTCTGCGGGTGAAGCGCCGCCGACCTTGTTCGATTATATTCCGGATGATGCCTTGCTGATTATTGATGAGTCGCATGTGACGGTGCCGCAGATTGGTGCCATGTATAAAGGTGACCGTTCGCGTAAGGAAAATCTGGTGAATTACGGATTCCGTTTGCCGAGCGCGCTGGATAACCGTCCAATGAAATTTGAGGAATGGGAACGTATTGTGCCGACGACTGTTTATGTCAGCGCAACGCCCGCACGTTATGAGCTGGAAAAATCCCAGCAGATTGTCGAACAGGTGGTACGTCCGACTGGTCTGATCGATCCGGAAATTGAAATTCGTCCAGTTTTGACGCAGGTCGATGATGTGCTTTCCGAAATTAATTTGCGTAAAGATATTAATGAGCGGGTACTGGTCACAACCTTGACCAAGCGCATGGCCGAAGATTTAACTTCTTATTTGAAAGAATACGGGATTAAGGTCGCTTATTTACACTCCGATATCGATACCGTCGAGCGGGTCAAAATCATTCATGAACTGCGTACCGGGGTGCATGATGTACTGGTCGGGATTAACCTGCTGCGTGAAGGGCTGGATATGCCGGAAGTGTCACTGGTTGCCATTCTGGATGCAGATAAAGAGGGATTTCTGCGTTCTGAGCGCTCTCTCATTCAGACCATTGGCCGCGCTGCGCGTAACCTGAAAGGTAAGGCGATTTTGTATGCTGATCGCATTACTGATTCGATGCAGAAAGCCATTGAGGAGACGGATCGTCGTCGTGCCAAGCAGATTCAGTTTAATGAAGAACATGGCATTACGCCGCGCAGTGCAGTGCGTCAGGTGATCAAGGAAATTGATACTGGTGAAGTATTGGATGATGATTCAATTGAATTGAAAGTCTCGGATCAGGCACGTGCGATCAGTGCCGATGAGCGGCATATCATGGCAGATCCGAAAATGTTTGCGAAACACATTAACAAGCTTGAAAAGGAAATGCTGAAAGCGTCAAAAGAGCTTCAGTTTGAGCAGGCTGCGCGTATGCGTGATGAAATTGTGCGTTTAAAAGCCCAGATGTTTGATTGATTTTTGTTGCATTAAATCTTATTTAAATGACGTAAAATCAATCACAAACCAAACATAATGTAACAAATTTAGGAATTGGATAAAGCTATTGTATGAACAGAAATTTTTAAATAAATATTTTGTGAACATGCAATAGGTATCTTTATGACAACTCAAAAATTTTCACGTACTGGATTAAAGCTGGCAAAAATTGCGGTGGGTAGTGCGGTTCTTCTTGGTTTGGGCGCCGCTACCATGGCTTATGCGAAAGACGAGCCATTACCGACCATTGAGAAAGTTGAGCTGGACCGTTATCTGGGAACATGGTACGAAGTAGCACGCAAACCTTTGTATTTTCAAAACAAGTGTGATCGCGATGTCACAGCGACCTATACTTTAAATGAAAATGGCAATATCGTGGTGGATAACCGCTGCATTAAAAAAGATGGTGGACAAACCCAGTCATTGGGCGAGGCATTTGTGCAAAATCCACCGCAGAATACCAAGTTAAAAGTCAGTTTCTTACCAGACTTTATTCGTTGGATTCCGGTCGCTCGTGGCGATTATTGGGTCTTAAAACTGGATGAAAATTATCAAACTGTTCTGGTCGGTGAGCCAAAACGTAAATATATGTGGATACTCTCACGTGATCCGCAATTGGATAAAAATGTGGTGAATGAATATTTACAATATGCACAGTCGGTGGGCTATGACCTGAGTGATGTAATTCATACCAAACAAACTCAAAGATAAAAATATCGTCTTAATGGAAACCATGCTATGGCATGGTTTTTTATTTTATGTGTCAAAAGACAATCTAAAATCGAGAGATAGCTACATTTTAAATGGATGAAGCATCAAGCTTTCTATTGTACTAATCGTTATAATGCCGGCGAATGAAATTAGAGTTTAACTATGTATAAAGGCATCGCGTTATCTGTCTTGGCCTCTGTGGTTTTTGGAGTGCTGTATGTATTTACGCCTTTTTTACAGCCTTTAGATAGTGAACAGACCTTTGCATGGCGCATGCTGGCGACCTTACCATTCCTCACAGCCTTCATGTGGTGGTCGGGTGATCTGAAACATATCAGCAGTATTTTTAAGCGGGTATTACGACAGCCTTCATTTTTGATCTGGTTGCTGATTAGTTCGCTGTTATGTACTACACAATTGTGGTTGTTTTTATGGGGCCCTATCAATGGGCGTGGCCTCGAAGTCTCACTCGGTTATTTTCTCCTGCCTCTGGTGATGGTGCTGGTCGGCTGTGTGCTTTATAAAGAAAAATTATCATCCTTCCAGATGGTTGCTGTTGCTCTGGCAATGTTGGGGGTAGGACATGAAATCTGGCGGATCGGTTCAATCGCATGGGAAACGGTCTATGTCGCTTTAGCTTATCCACTTTATTTCTTTATGCGGCGTAAATTCGCGACCGATCATCTTGGTGGATTCTGGTGGGATCTATTTCTGATTTTGCCTGTGGCATTTTATTTGGGCTTTATTTACAGTGATTCCATGCCGCTCATGTTGAATCATTCTCACTTGATCTTGGCAGTTCTTGGATTAGGCTTTTTAAGTGCGCTCGGTTTAGGTAGCTATATTTTGGCTAGCCGATATTTACCTTTTGTCATCTTTGGGCTGTTGAGTTATCTGGAGCCGGTACTGCTCGCTTTTGCCTCGATGGCACTGGGTGAGCGTGTGGAATCAGGTGAATGGCTGACCTATATTCCAATCTGGCTAGCTGTTTTACTGCTGGTTGTGGAAGGAATATTGCATTTGCTGAAGCAGCGTAAACAGCAATTAGCCCTTAAGAAAAATCTGGAAAACTATCAGGACCGGCTCAACTCTTAAAATTAAAAAGAGATTGAATGAATAAACAACATTTAACAAATTTGTGCCAGGTACTGAAAAATAGTGGTCTTTAGCATTTTCGAATGCAAAATCATTCAGCTAATTACAACTATTTTTGAAATTTATAGTGAATATACGTTAAAAACTACCCGTCTCAACGAGCTTTTGATTCAAACTTGCGGCCAATTCCATTACAATTGTCGGGTTTAGAAATTTATGCTTAGATTTACAATTAATTAGAGGACGTATCTGTGAGCAAAGACACTATTGTTGCCCTCCATGCAGAACACCAAGGTCGCTGGAAAAACCGTGAAGAACTTGCGGAACGTATGATTGCCCTTGTTGGCCAGTTATATCGTGAAAAAAATATTGTAGCTACAGTTTATGGTCGCTCTTTAATTAACCGTTCTGTGATTCAGATTTTGAAAGCACACCGCCGTACTCGCGTACTGGACGTTGAACTTTCTGTAGTTGATACTTTCCCAATTCTTGAAGCATTGGTGAAAGTAGAAAACATCGGTTCTGCTGAAGTTGATCTGGGTAAACTTGCTGTTGAATTTAAAGAAAAAGGCGGCGACATCGATGCATTTGTTGCAGACGCTGTTAAATCGATCGAAGGCAATGCTGCTGCTGTAGAACATAAAGATGTGGTTCTTTATGGTTTCGGTCGTATCGGTCGTATCCTGGCACGTTTGATGATTGGTCAATCAGGTCTGGGTCGTGGTCTTAGCCTGAAAGCAATCGTGGTTCGTAAATCATCGGATGGTGATTTGGAAAAACGTGCTTCTTTACTTCGTCGTGACTCTATTCATGGTCCATTTGCAGGCACAATTTCTGTAGATGAAGAAAACGAAGCAATCATTGCCAACGGTAACTTCATCAAAGTGATTTATGCATCGAATCCTTCTGAAGTGGATTACACTGCATACGGTATCAACAATGCACTTGTGATCGACAATACAGGTAAATGGCGTGATGCTGAAGGTCTTGCTCAACACCTTAAATGTCCGGGCGCTGCTCGTGTGATTCTAACTGCACCTGGTAAAGGTGACATGAAGAACGTGGTTTACGGTGTAAACCAGGCGGACATCCTTGATGAAGATACCATCATCTCTGCTGCAAGCTGTACGACTAACGCAATTACACCTACACTGAAAGTATTGCATGATAAATACACAGTGTTGAATGGTCATGTTGAAACAGTTCACTCGTTCACAAACGACCAGAACTTGATCGACAACTACCATAAAGCTGACCGTCGTGGCCGTGCTGCAACATTGAATATGGTCATTACTGAAACTGGTGCAGCGAAAGCAGTAGCGAAAGCGCTTCCAGCTCTTCAAGGTAAATTGACAGGTAACTCTGTACGTGTACCTACACCAAACGTATCGCTTGCAATTCTTAACCTGACTTTAGGTCAAGACGTTGATCGTGATGAAGTGAACGAATACATTCGTCAGATTTCAATCGGTTCTAGCCTGCAAGGTCAAATCGGTTATACCAACTCGACTGAAGTAGTATCTTCTGACTTTATTGGTTCACGCACTGCAGGTGTATTCGACGCGCAAGCAACGATCACTTCAGGCAACCGTTTAACTGCTTATGTTTGGTACGATAATGAAGTGGGTTATAGCTGCCAGGTATTGCGTATTGCTGAACAAATGGGCGGCGTAAGCTATCCAAAAGTTCCTGCTGAAACTAATGCATAATTAGTATTTAGCTAAAAAAAAGAGCCTCAATTGAGGCTCTTTTTTTATGATTTTTTTATTTAAAGTGAACTTTCTTAATCTAATAAGAATCAACAAATTTACTTGCTGGCGAAATATGAATTTGATAACTTACAAAGAGTAAGTATATTAAAATGAGTAAGTAATAAAAATATGGTGAGAATAGTATGACAAATTATGCAATCAGCCCGTTACTGGGGCAGGTTTTATCAACTGAATGTCCATCACGTGAGATATTGGAACACCTTGCCAATAAATGGTCGGTCTTGGTTTTGCGTTGCTTAAGTGAAGGGGTGCATCGTTTTAGTGAACTGAAACAACGCATTGAAGGGGTAAGTGAAAAAATGCTCTCCCAGACTTTAAAAATGCTGGAACAGGATGGTTTTATTTTGAGAACGGTTTATCCGGTGGTACCGCCAAAAGTGGAATATCAATTGACGATTACCGGTTCGCAAGCGGCTGAAAAAATCATGTATTTAATTGGCTGGATTGAAAAAAGTCTGCCAGATATTTTAGAACATAAACAAAATGTTATTAAATAGTTTTCATTAAATGGCAGGAATGCAGTGTTTGTGAAAATACAAAATTTGGACTTATCTTGGTTTATATAAAATACTGATTTTAAAAGGTGTCTGCATCAGAATATCTTCTTGTAAATACGGTTTTTGAAAATTTACTTCTCTATAAATTATTTTAAAATCATCAAGAAATTCACAAAAAGAATTTCCAGAATAGGGGATAGTACTAGGGCAAAAGCGCTTGATTTCCTACCACTTCTTTTCCATCTTTAAAGCATTCTTTCTCCAAATCTATGCCTTAGATAGATCAAATAGGCTCGGTGAAAAAATGACTGAGTAAGATTTATGGGATTGCTGCATAATTCTATTCGAGAAATTCTTTAAAATATGGCAGAATATGGGGTTTTAAAGTTTTTAGAGGATTGGCAATATGCGCTTTGTTGATGAAGCAGTCATTACCGTAGAGGCTGGCGACGGTGGCAATGGCGTAGCCAGTTTTCGCCGTGAAAAATTCGTGCCATTTGGTGGTCCAGATGGTGGTGATGGTGGTCGTGGCGGCAGCATTTATATTCAGGCTGACGACGACACCAGTACGCTAGTTGATTATCGTTATACACGTAAATATCGTGCAGAACGAGCAAAAAATGGCCGTGGGGCGAACTGTGCTGGTCGTGGCGGTGAAGATACCGTATTAAAAGTTCCGGTAGGAACAACAATTGTAGATGTTGAGTCTGGTGACATTATTGGCGACTTGATCGAAGACGGTCAACGCGTGAAAGTTGCAGCAGGCGGTGATGGTGGTTTAGGTAATACCCACTTTAAATCATCGACCAACCGTTCACCACGTAAGTGTACGCATGGTCAAAAAGGTGAATTCCGTGAAATCCGTCTAGAGCTTAAAGTTCTGGCAGATGTCGGCTTGCTGGGTATGCCAAATGCGGGTAAATCGACCTTCATTCGTGCTGTGTCAGCGGCAAAACCAAAAGTTGCAGATTATCCATTTACCACCATGGTGCCAAACCTGGGTGTGGTCGATGCTGACAGTCACCGTTCATTCGTGATGGCGGATATTCCAGGTCTGATCGAAGGCGCATCTGAAGGTGCAGGTCTTGGGATTCGCTTCCTGAAGCAC
The DNA here is from genome assembly GCF_037145695.1 of Acinetobacter sp. USHLN143. Lineage (GTDB taxonomy): Bacteria > Pseudomonadota > Gammaproteobacteria > Pseudomonadales > Moraxellaceae > Acinetobacter > Acinetobacter fasciculus. The sequence goes on along the minus strand of NZ_JBBCWZ010000073.1, from coordinate 4,217 downwards.
TTGGCGCGTACCCGTATCTTGTTGCACATCGTTGACGTACAACCGATTGATGGCTCAGATCCGGCACACAATGCCAAAGCAATTATGAAAGAGTTAGAAAATTTCTCCCCAACGCTTTCAAAACTGCCGATCGTATTGGTGCTGAACAAAGTCGATCAGTTGGCTGAAGAAACACGTGAAGAATGGTGCACCCATATTCTTGAAGAATTACAGTGGGAAGGCCCAGTTTTTGAAACTTCTGGCTTAACGGCTGAAGGCACCAAAGACGTAGTTTACTACCTGATGGATCAGATCGAAGAGCAACGTGAACGCGAAGCTGAAGATCCAGAATATGCAGCAGAAATGAAAGCATTCCGTGATCAGCTTGAAGCTGAAACACGAGAACAAACCATCGCTGCAAAAGAAGCGTATCGTGAGATGCGTCGTCAGCAACGTCTTGCCGGTATTCTGGGCGATGATGAAGATGATGAAGATGGCGATGATGATAGTGATGTGGAAGTGTACTACGTACGCTAATCTCTGAGAGAAGAGTCTGAGGACAAGATGATAGAAGTGGTAGATGGGCAGCGTCAGCTCAAGGGTTGTAAACGAATCGTTGTTAAAATCGGATCATCTTTACTCACAGCAAATGGACAAGGTTTAGATTTAGATGCCATCTCGCATTGGGCGGGACAAATCGCAGATCTACACAATGCAGGACACGAGATTATTCTGGTGTCTTCCGGTGCTGTGGCTGAAGGTATGGTGCGAATGAAACTTGAGAATCGACCCACCGATCTACCCAGTCTTCAGGCTTGTGCTGCCATCGGTCAGATGGGTCTGATCCATACTTGGTCAAGCGTACTAGAGAAACACCAGATTCGAACTGCGCAAGTATTGTTAACCCATGATGATCTGGCAGATCGTCGTCGTTATCTCAATTCATGTGATGCTTTGCAGAACCTGATTGACTGGCGTGTGATTCCGGTGATCAATGAAAATGATACTGTTTCGACTGACGAAATTCGCTTTGGTGACAACGACACACTTGCTGCGATGGTTGCGGGTCAGGTGCATGCAGACCTTCTGATTATCTTAACGGATCAGGAAGGGATGTTTGACTCAGACCCGCGGTCTAATCCAGATGCCAAACTGTTCCATACCGTACGTGCGATGGATGAAAGTCTGTTTGATATGGCCGGTGGAGGCGGTAAATTTGGTCGTGGTGGCATGCTGACCAAAGTTCGTGCTGCACGTCTGGCTGCAAAGTCGGGCTGTCCGACCTTAATTGCAAGTGGTGATAGTGATGGTGTTCTATCACGTCTAATGTCTGGCGAATTGTTAGGCACCTTATTTGTCACTGACAAAGACCGGATGACAGCGCATCAGCAATGGTTGGCGGCTCACTTGCAAACCGCAGGTCGTTTGGTGATTGATGATGGTGCAGTAAAAGCCATTAAAGACAATCATCGTAGCTTGTTGCCTGTAGGCGTCAAAGCTGTTGAAGGTCACTTCGAACGTGGTGATGTGGTGGAATGTGTTGATACACAAGGTCACCGGATTGCTGTAGGGCGTGTCAATTTCAGTTCGCGTTCAGCAGATATCGTTCGTGGTCTGGCATCGGATAAAGTACATCAGGTGTTAGGTGAAGCACGTTCACTAGAAATGATTCATCGCAATCATATGGCGATTTATTAATGACTTAAGTAATTGAATAGTATTTAAAAATTATATTTAAAATATTTTTTAACTACTTATCTAACTACTTGTGGAAAAGCTCACTTATAAAAGTGGGCTTTTCTTTTTATGTTATGCAATTTCAGATTTGAGATTATCATCAATTTGTGATGCAATAAAATATAAGCAAAGAATACTTTTTAATATTAATAATTTAATCGAAAACTATGGTGGCATTATGTCCAACTCTTATTCCTCTGATTCACCCGTCCATGTAGTTGAGGAGGATAAATTCTCTAGATGGCAATTTTCAAAGAGAATTGCGGATGTGATAGCCAATAGAAATGATCCATCTAGTATTGTAATTGGCTTGTATGGTGCTTGGGGTAATGGGAAAACATCAGTCTTGAATTTTATTGAAAATGCATTGAGTAACAATGAAGATGTAATAACAATAAAATTTAATCCTTGGAGATTTGGAACTGAAGAGGAATTACTTAAATCTTTCTTTTTTGATGTGGCTAATGCGATTGATACACAGCTTGTTACTAACGGAGATAAAGTTAAGGGGGCGGTAAAAGCTATTGCCCCTGCAATAACAGGACTGTTTGGTTCTTCAGAAGTTGGTCAGGCAATCAGTGGGTTTATACCTACTGTAGAATTGGAAAAATTGAAAGAGCGGATCGAGAGTGCATTAGAAACTACAAAGAAAAGAGTTTTAATTCTGATAGATGATGTTGATCGATTGGAAAAAACAGAAATTCATGCATTATTTAGACTTGTGAAACTTACAGCTGATTTTAAATATACTGCATATATTCTAGCTTTTGATAAAGACATTGTTGCTTCCTCATTACAGGAGAGATATTCCAATTCAACAAATAATGCCGGTGAAGCATTTTTGGAAAAAATTATTCAAGTCCCTTTGTATTTACCATTAATAGATTATTCAATATTGATTAATTATTGTTTTCAAGGGGTTGATCAAGCTCTTAATATGGCAGGAATTGATCTAAGTCAGGATCAAGCTTCTAATTTTGCAAGATTATTTACTAAGTATTTTGGTCATTCATTAAGTACACCTAGAAAAGCAAAACTATACGGAAATATATTGCTGTTTTCATTGCCGATATTGAAAGGTGAGGTAAATGTTATTGAGCTTATGCTTATAGAGGCAATTAGGGTTTTTTATCCACCGATATATGAATTACTCCGAACAAATAAGGATATTTTTGTTGGAACTTTCTCTGAAAGTCGTTACTCAAGTAATAATCTAGAAAAAGAAAAGTTAAAAACTACATTAGAAAATGCGATTGATTCGTGCAAGGGGGCTAGTAAGGAAAATATCATTAGCTTATTAAAAGAGTTATTTCCAAAAGTCACTTCGAGTTATCAAAATATGAGCTATGGGTCTGAATGGTATAGCATATGGGATAAAGAGCAAAAGGTTTGTGCTCCCAATTATTATTCAAGATATTTTACTTATTCTATAAATTCATCCGATATCTCTGATACTAAACTGGCAGAAGTACTCAAGCAATGTGAACATTGGGTTGGTGTAAATGAGGATGATAATCCTTTGAATGAAGTACTATGTGATACAAATGCGGAAAAACTGATTCAGAGACTAAGAGTAAGGGCGGAGGGATTAGCAGATAATATCTCTTTAAATTTGTGTATTGCCATTGCTCAAAAAGCTAAAGATTTGCCTTATAGATTACAGTTATTTGATTGGTTAACTCCAAAAATCCAAGGTGCAATGTTGATATCTGAGTTGGTTCAAAAATTTAAAAAAGGCGACCGACTAGATCAAATAAAATTAATTTTTGATCATTCATCATCTTTAGATTTTATTTTAGATAGTTATAAATGGTTAAAAAAATACGATCCAGAAAAGCCTGAAGAAATTGATGTTTTGACAGAAAGTGAAGTCAATGAGTTAGGAATATTTATTGCAAGTCTATTTAAAAATAGAATTTTATTGGATGAAGATATCATTAAAGGTGCTTCTAGGAATTTACCAGCCTTGTTTGGTATTCTAAATAAATACGAAAATCCGAATTTTTTAACTGATTATTTAGTAAAAGAATTACCTAATCATCCTGAAAATATAATTTTAATCATATGTTCATATTTAGGGGTAGCAGAAGGTGGTAACCGTAAAGTCCCGCATAGAAGTGACCTTAAATATGATCAATATCAATGGATTACTGAGCAGATTAATGAGCAGTTGTTAATAGATTTTATTGAGTCGACTTTTGGTGTCGAGGAGCTTTTGTCAGATGATTATCCTAAACAGGATGATAACCTTGATGATGAAGAGTTTGTTTTCATTAAACAATTTTATTGGTTTTCTCTGTACACGACAAAAATAGATAACTCATTGAAATAATGTCATAATAATTGTTTTCTAACGACGAATACTATGACACATCTCAATGAGTTATATCTAGGACTTACGCATTGACGGATTCAAAAAAGTATTAAAATACTTTATAAAGTATCTGTGATTAGACGAATTAAACATGCTTCTACAGCAACTTGTACATTACCCATTTATA
>NZ_JBBCWZ010000072.1:0-14352 GCF_037145695.1 Acinetobacter sp. USHLN143 | reverse complement strand
CATTTTAAAGGCAAAGCTATAGTCACGTTGTGTACGTTTAACTCGTTGTTCTCGTTTATGTTCCATAAAATAAGTCTCTTAAGGTGTAAACTTATTTCAGGACGGGACATTTTCTCTAAACAAAAAGCCCGCTTTACGCAGGCTTTTTATCCGAAAAATTTAAACTACAGAATTAGCGTTTAAATTTCTTCTCGGCTTTCTTGAACTTCTGTACATAACGACGTTTACGTGCAGCTGCACGCTCATCCACTTGAGACTTACGACCTTCAAACGGGTTTTCCGAAGTTTTAAACTCGATTTTAATCGGTGTACCTTCAAGCTTGTACACTTTACGGAACACGTTTTCCAGGTAACGGCGATAATCTGCAGGAGTTTTATCCACCTTGTTTCCGTGAATCACGATCGTTGGTGGATTCTGCCCACCCATATGCGCATAACGCATTTTAATACGACGACCCTGAACCATCGGCGGTTGGTGGGCATCTGTCGCATCATTTAAAATCTGGGTGATTTTTGCTGGTGACACTTTCAAGCGTGATGAATCATAAGCACGGTGAATCGATGGATAAAGATCACCCACACCCGTTCCATGCAATGCAGAAATCAAATGCACTTTGGCCCATGGAATGAAATCGAAGCGACGCTCTACATCGAGCTTACATTGCTTACGATCATATTCAGTCATGTTATCCCATTTATTGACTGCAATGACCATGGCACGACCCGCTTCAAGTGCATAGCCAATCAAATGCAAGTCCTGCTCAACAATACCATCACGCGCATCAACCACAACAACAATGACATTAGCATCTTTCATTGCCTGTAAAGTTTTAACAATCGAGAATTTCTCAATCATTTCATCAACTTTACCTTTACGGCGCACCCCGGCAGTATCAATCAGGGTATATTGACGGCCATCACGCTCGAATGGAATATAAATCGAGTCACGTGTTGTACCCGGCTGGTCAAATGCCACCACACGCTCTTCACCGAGCAAACGGTTCACCAGCGTTGACTTACCGACGTTCGGACGACCAATAATCGCTAAACGCAGACCCGTGTTTTTGTCATGCTCTTCCGGATTTTCATCTTCCGGTACATCAGCAAGTACATCTTCCAGCATCTGCTGAACACCACGACCATGGCTGGCTGCCACTTGTAGCGGCTCGCCCATACCCAGTTTGTAGAATTCAACCAGGGCAGCTTCAGCATGTACGCCATCAACTTTGTTGGCAACCAGAAAGACTTTTTTGCCTAAAGTACGCAATTCACGGGCAATCTGTTCATCAGAAGCCAGCAGTCCGGCACGCGCATCAACCACAAAAATGATGATGTCAGCTTCATGAATGGCAGTTTTGGATTGCTCTGCCATATATGAATCAATACCACCTTCATTTTCACCAATACCGCCGGTATCGACCACAATAAAGGATTTATTTTGATAGGTAGCATCGCCATATTTACGGTCGCGTGTCAGACCTGCAAAGTCTGCCACCAATGCGTCACGGCTCTTGGTAATCTGGTTGAACAGCGTCGATTTTCCGACGTTCGGACGACCAATGAGCGCAATTACGGGTTTCATAGAGTAACCTTTATTTAATATCAGGCGTCAAAGTGGCCTGAACATCAGAAAGCATAGGAAGATATAAGGGGTAAATACCCTAAATAAAAACACGGGGCATTGATTTTTCAATCACCCCGCGTTCACAAAAATACGGTTGTGGCTAGTTTAGCATAAGGCTCGTTAAAATTAACGGTTCTGCCAAATGCTTAATGCGCCCTTGCGTGTAGAAACATAAAGCTGGTTGTCGATGACGCGTAAGCTACGCACTTCCCCAGAGGTTTTCGAACGACCAGTAATCTGTCCGGTACGCGGATCAATCAGGTGCAAGACACCATCCAGATCGCCGACTACAAGATCAGTACCTAGCATCACCGGATTACTTAACTTGCGATTCAGCAACTGGTCATTTTCCCAAAGCGGTTGACCCGAGGTAATTTCAAAGGCTTTGATTTTGCCATCGGTTTGCGCCACAAATACACCATTGCCCACAACTTCTGGACGCTGGATACTGCTGGCATCTTCACTCCAGACCACCTGTTGTGAAGCTAAATCCAGCACAGTCACCTGACCTTGATAACTGGCGGTCACCACAAACTGGCCTGCAACGACCGGTTCACCGTCAATATCAACCAGACGCTGGATATCAGAACGTCCATCCGACACTGCGACACGACGCTGTAATTTTGGCACACCACTTAAGGCATCCAGTGCATAGATATAAGCATTGGAAGATGCAATCAGTACATTACGCGCATCTAATGCAACCGGTGCAGCCATACCACGTAGGCTGAATTGTACATTAGGTAAGTCATAAGTCCAAACTTGCGCACCCGTCGCAATTTCATGCGCATATACGGTGCCGTCATTGCTGACACTAATGACCCGCCCTGCATGAATCAGTGAAGGCGCCAGTAAAGCACCCGTCAATTGCGCAGTCCATTTCTGCTCGCCGGTTTGTTGATCTAGCGCAAACAGCTGACCTTTCTGGTTGCCGACGACAACAAGACCTTCGGCAGCTTCAACGCCAGAACTTAAATTGTCTTTGCTGACTTTCTTCTGCCACAGACGCTGTTTGCCTTTAAATGCAGACACTTCGCCTTTCGGGTCAATCGCAAAGACCACGCCATTGTCTGCATCCAGACGTAAACGCAACGGATCAGCAGCATCTGTTGACGCCACACTGGTGGAAAATACAGGGACCAGGGTTTTGGCTTGGGTCAGTTTTGGAAGTGGATTCGGTTTTACTTCTGGAACTTTAGTGGTTTTACCTGCACAGCCAGCCAGTGCAAGCGTTAAAACAGTCAAGGCACAGGTAATTTTGTATTTTCTATTCATGCAGCTTCTTCCGCTTGTGTTTCTATAATTGGGCGTTCGATTTCTGGATCATCGACTAACACGCCTACGCTTTCGAGCTTAATTTGTAAAATCTGACGTTCTTCTTTACGTTCAATCAAAGCATCCCATGCACTTTGATATACTTTTTTCGCATTTTCAATATCATTTTTGGCAACATAGATATCGCCACGTGCTTCATCGGCAGTTGCTTTAAATGCAGGTTCAGTCACTGCTTCTAAAGTTTTCAATGCAGCATCATATTTTTTCTGTGCCAGTTGCGCATAGGCCAGACGAAGTTTAACCACCTGAACCAGGCCTTTATCATCTACTTTCGAGTTTTCAACTTTCTGTAGTGCTTTCTCGGCCGCAGCATAATCTTCTTTGTCATAAGCCAGTTTCGCCATGACTAACTGGGTTTGAATCGCCTGAGCTGAGTCAGGCGCTTCCTTGACAATTTTGTCCGCAGTTTCAGACAGCTTGGCAAAACCATCACCTTTCGATGCCTGTGCATCATCCATCAACTGCTGAACCTTGGCAGTGTGCATTTGCGACTCTGCCAGGTTTTTCTTCTGCCAATATTCCCATCCAAAAAAGGCAATCAGCGCAATTAAAATCCCGGTAATCATCGAAGAACCATATTTCTTCGTAAAGGATTTTAAGCTTTCAAACTGTTCATCACCACTCATTGCGCTCATGAGATTACCCTTTTCCTAATGTTTTATCGATTATTTTGAAGAAATTTTAGTACTAAAAAATGCAACGAAGTCCGTAAATGGTACATTCGATTGCTCTGCGGTTGCCAGCTCTTTCACAGTAAACGCCTGAGCTTCCAGTTCACGTTCACCCAAAATCGCCGCATACAAAGCACCGGCTTGATCAGCCTTTTTCATTTGCGATTTCATTGAACCCTGTGAGCCTACTTTCAAACGAACCTGACTGCCTGCTGCTTCAAGCTGATCACGGATCCGCTCCGCAATGACCAAAGCTTTACCTTGAGAAGCCGGTTCAGCCACCAGGAATACTTCACAATCACGTGTCGGGGTATTGTCTTCAACCTGCTCAAGCAAAAGCAATAAACGCTCGATACCCATGGCAAAACCAACTGCAGGAACAGACTGATCTGCCTTTCCTTTAAGCTGCCCCACCAGGCCGTCATAACGGCCACCGGCACAGACTGTTCCTTGTGAACCCAAATGGGTTGTGGTCCATTCAAAAACAGTTTTGTTGTAATAGTCCAGACCGCGTACCAGTTTTTGATTGATCACGAAGCTCACGCCTGCATCAGTCAAATACTGCTGTAACTGGGCAAAATGCGCCAGAGTTTCTTCACCCATAAAGTCATGCAGTTTCGGTGCATTTTCCAAGATGCTTTGTGTTTTGGCATCTTTAGAATCCAGAATACGCAATGGATTCGTGGTCAGACGGCGCTGAGAATCTTCATCCAGATCCGCTTTATGCGACTCCAGGAATTCAACCAGTGCCGCACGATATGCTGCACGCTCATCCGACTCACCGAGTGTATTTAACTCAAGCTGAACCTTGTCTGCTACACCCATACGTTTCCACAGACGCGCCGTCATCAAAATCAGTTCTGCGTCCATGTCCGGAGTCGCAACACCAAAAGTTTCCACACCAAACTGGTGGAACTGACGGTAGCGGCCTTTTTGCGGTTTTTCATAACGGAACATTGGGCCGATATACCAGACGCGAGGCGTCGCACCGCGCAGCAGGTTATGCTCCAGCATGGCACGTACGCAACCCGCCGTCCCTTCAGGACGCAAAGTCAACGACTCAGGCGGATTGCCTTTGTCGAGGAAAGTATACATCTCTTTTTCAACGATATCGGTTGCATCACCGATCGAACGTTTAAACAAATTAGTCTGTTCTACGATAGGCAAACGGATTTGTTGATAGCCATAGGCATCCATCAAACCGGATAGATGCTGTTCAAGACGTCTCCAAGCTGAGGTTTGCGTTGGGAGAATGTCATTAAAACCTTTGATTGCGACGATTGAACTCATGATCTACTCAGGAAAACTTGTACGAATAATTTCTTTAGATTTAGCTTCTTCAAGCTCGGTAACACGTTGACGAACCATAGTTTCGATTTCATCAACCAATTGATTCGTGTCAATTAAATGGCTCTTCTCACCATTACGGTACACTAGTGAACGTGGTGCTGCACCTACGACACCGATATCCGCTTCTTTGGCTTCGCCCGGCCCATTGACCTTACAGCCAATGACAGACACATCCATTGGGGTACGAATATCTTCTAAACGCTCTTCAAGTTGCTGCATCACGGAAATCACATTAAATTCCTGACGTGAACAGCTTGGGCAGGCAATGAAGTTAATCCCGTTTGAGCGCAGACCCAACGATTTCAGAATATCAAAACCAATTTTAATTTCTTCTTCAGGCTCGGCTGCTAGTGAAATACGCATGGTATCCCCAATGCCTTCCATCAGCAGACCACCCAAAGCGATCGCAGATTTAACCGAACCGGTACGGTAAATACCCGCTTCTGTGACACCCAGATGGAGCGGATTATCAATTTGCTGTGACAGCAAACGATACGCATCCATGGTCAGGAACACATTCGAGGCTTTGACTGAAATTTTGAATTCCTGGAAATCCAGACGGTCTAAAATATCGATATGACGCATCGCAGATTCAAGCAGTGCCTGACCCGTTGGCTCGCCATATTTCTTTTGAATATCTTTTTCCAGTGAGCCGGCATTGACACCGATCCGCATGGAAATGTCGTTATGACGTGCCGCGGCCACCACTTCACGGATTTTCGCTTCCGAACCGATATTTCCCGGGTTAATCCGCAGGCAGTCTGCACCCAAATCCGCAACTTCCAAAGCAATTTTATAATCGAAGTGAATATCGGCCACCAAAGGTACATTGACCTGCTTGCGAATTTCACCAAATGCCGCCGCGGCTTCCATGGTAGGCACAGAAACCCGCATGATGTCTGCACCGGCATCTACACAGCGCTGAATCTGTGCAACCGTAGCTGCTACATCACAGGTTTCAGTATTAGTCATCGACTGGATACTGATTGGTGCATCACCACCCACATAAACTGAACCCACACGAATTTTACGTGTTGGACGACGTTTAATTGGATTTACGATCATCGTTCTGCTCTACTCTTGATCTGTTAAGGTGATAAACGGAATTCTGCTTTTCCGTTCACAGTGTAGGGTGACAATGAAATATTTTCATTATTTAAACTGAGTGATACAGCCGATGCATCATCCAGACGAATCTGGAATGGCGCTTCACCATTCAGCTGCAAGCTCGATGCCTGACGGCCAGTTGCCAGAACATTACCCGCCGAGTCGACAATATGCACCGAAGTCGGACGGTTAAAATCAAGTTTCAGCTGATCACCGGAAAGTGCGGCACCTGTATCCAGATTCAGAATCTCGACATTAGAAGCGCCTACTCCAGAGACTTCACTGCTATTTTGTGAATTACTACTCGACCAGTTCTGAATCATGGCAAACAGTGCACCCAAAATCAGCAACAGTACCAGCGTAATAAAAATTCGTTTTAACCACTTACGATTGCGGTCACGCTTGGAACCTGGCAATTTCCCCATAATTTTGATAGGAGAATTGTTCAGGGCATGGTTCGGCAGCAGCCCGGTATCATTGGTATAAATTTCATCAAAACGCTGAATAATACTAGACGCATCTACACCCAGAAATTTGGCATAAGTCCGGTAATAACCTTTGATAAAGGTTGCTTCAGGCAAAGACTTATATTCGTCCTGTTCCAGTGCAGTCAGGGTTTTGACCGGGATGTTCAGCTCTTTCGCTACATCTTCCAGATTGCGCTGCTGATTGATACGAATCTGGCGCAAGTACTCGCCCGGACGTTGAATATTTCCTAACGCATTTGGAGCTACGCTCGAATGATTCGATGGTGAATTAGGATTTACTTCCATACGGCCTCAGTACTGTACTGTAATTGCAAATAACGTTGGTATTCCTGGCTTTCAGGAAAAAGTGCACGTAACTGGTTGACCAATACCTGCATACCCAACTGATCACCCCCGGCACGCGCAGTGCGAATGCCGACCCAGAGCGCACGGGCACCCTGATTTTTCTGTCCCACACCACGCACAAACTGTTGATACATTTGTGTCGCCGCCGGGAACTGCTGGTTCAAATAAAATATTTCTGCCAACTCTAACATTGAAATATAAGAATCGCGATTGGCTTGCAGCGCCTGTTTGAATGATTTTTCAGCATTTGCTGTATCACCCAGTTTCAGGTAAATCCGCCCCATATTTTCCAATGCACGGAATCGCTGATCATAACCCAACGTGGCACCAGCAATTTGAAACTGCTCGATCGCATCATTATAGCGTTCAAGCTGATATAAATAAGTGCCGTAATTATTTCGCGCCTGTGCATTTTTCGGATCTGCCGAAATCGCACGCTTGAAATAATGATCTGCTTTTTCGAGATTAAGCTTGCTACCTTCCTGCTGCAATAGCACGCCCATCATCATATTCGCTTGAGAATCACGCGGACTGCTTTCAAGTGCCTGATCCAGCGCACGTTTAGCTGCATCCAGGTCACCTGTTCTCAAATATTCTACCGCCAATTGGGTACGGACTTTGGTGGCCTTTTCAGGGTCTTTCTGACCCAGATCTGGCGTCTGACACGCGACTAAAACCAAAGACACACATACTGTTGAAATCAAAGCAAACTTAGATGTTAGATTTCTCAACTGGCGACCTCTTATTATCCTTGTGAGCGCATGATCTCATTCGATTGCGCAATTTTCTTTTTCCACTGTTCCGCACGACGGGTGCGGTCAGCAACTTGTCCGACTAACTGTCCGCACGCGGCATCAATGTCATCACCGCGTGTCTGACGAATCGTACACACAAAACCGGCATCAGACAAAGTTTTTTGGAAAGAAATAATCCGGTTGCGGCTTGAGCGGCCATATGGCGCATGCGGGAACGGATTAAAAGGAATCAAATTAATCTTGCTTGGCAAATTCTTCAACAGCTTAATCATTTGCTGGGCATGTTCAGGATGGTCATTCACGCCATCTAACATCACATATTCAATCGTCACATGTTTACGTGAACTTTCGTTACCATCTTTAGCAATATAGCGCTGACATGCAGCAATCAGCTGCTCAAGCGGATATTTTTTATTGATCGGCACCAGCTCGTTACGCAGTTCATCATTTGGCGCATGCAATGAAATAGCCAGCGCCACGTCAATATCTTTGACCATCTGATCGATTTTCGGTACCACACCAGAAGTCGATAAAGTCACACGACGTTTTGACATGCCGTATGCAAAGTCATCCAGCATAATACGCATTGAATTCAATACTGCATCGTAGTTGAGCAATGGCTCGCCCATGCCCATCATCACCACGTTCGTGACTGAACGTTCACGCTCAAGTACAGGCACATCTTCCATATAGGAATAGTTCGCCATCCAGAGCTGACCGATAATTTCGGCTTGAGTCAAATCACGCTGGAAACCCTGTTTACCGGTTGAGCAGAATGAACAGTCCAGTGCACAGCCCACTTGTGAAGAAATACACAAAGTGCGACGTAAACCACTGCGATGTTCAGCAGGAATCAATACGGTTTCGACGAGGGAACCTTCACCGTCGCCAACACGGAATACCCATTTACGGGTACCATCTTTAGAATAGTTTTTATGCACCACTTCAGGCGCTTTAATTTCACAAATCTTTTCCAGTTTTTCACGCAGTTTGCCGGAAATATTGGTCATTTCAGCAAAATCAGTCACAAAGAACTGGTGAATCCATTTCATCACCTGCCCGGCACGAAACTTCTTCTCACCCATGTCCTCAAAGAATTTTTCCATTTGCGGACGTGACATGCCAAGTAAATTCACTTTCTCGACAGTATTTGCCTGTGCTGGAGCGGATGGAGTGTGTTGCTGTGGCTCAGAAACTGCTGATACAGCGACTGCTTCAGTACTCATGTGTATTACCTAAACCATGTCTAAAGATGAAAGGAGAAGCTCAATATGTGAGCAAAGAATTATTCAGAGAATAAAAAAACCAGATAAGTATAATAACACTTATCTGGCTTGAATACTGCGAATTAACGAGTACGTGGAGCAATCTCAGTTTGAGCGAAGAAGTAGTTAACTTCACGATCAGCAGATGCTACAGAGTCAGAACCGTGAGCAGCGTTTTCATCGATGCTTACAGCGAAATCTGCACGGATAGTACCAGGAGCAGCTTCTTTAGGATTCGTCGCACCAAGGATGTCACGGTGAGCAAGAACAGCGTTTTCGCCTTCAAGAACTGAAACAACAACTGGACCAGAAGTCATAAATGCAACTAGGTCAGCAAAGAAACCACGTTCTTTGTGCTCAGCATAGAAGCCTTCAGCTTCAGCTTGAGTCAAATGTTTCATTTTAGTTGCAACAATTTGAAGACCAGCCTTCTCGAAACGAGCAAAGATGTCGCCGATGTGGTTTTTAGCAACTGCGTCTGGTTTAACGATAGATAAAGTACGTTCGATAGCCATGATAGGCTCCTTAAGTCAATTGTTGACATGAAAATTTGGCGCATTATACCGAGATAATGCGCATTTTTCTGCTTTTCATCTGTAAAAAAATGCTTTTTTAAGATGAGGCCTTAGCGTGCCTCGTCAATCCATGCCATTTGAATGGCTTCAAGCAAACCTTCAGTCGACTTGGTTGGATCATCTTCAAACTCAGGCAAAGCACACACCCAGGCATGTAAATCAGTAAAACGAATCCACTGCGGGTCCACATCTGGATGCGCTTCATAGAGTTCAATCGCGATATCGAGCGTGTCAGTCCAACGTAAACCCATCTCTATTTCTCACCATAATTGCTTTGATGCTGTACTTTAACAAATCTGTGAAAATCTGCGAGCCTTTGCTCCGGCTTTCACTTATTTTTACAGCACAATATTCAGATAAGGCGCGGTCAGGACAATGGCAATTGCCATCATGCCACCCAGAATTGCGCCAACTGCCACATCACTTGGATAATGCAATCCCAGCACCATTCGGGACACTGCGACCAGAACCGTAAAAGGCAACATCAGCATCAGTAATAAAGGTGCGACATAACCTAAAACGGTGGTTGCCATCACGGCATGCAAGGTATGCCCGGAAGGAAAACTGAAATGATCCAGTGGATGCTCACCCAAACGGATCACTTGATGTACCTGATAAGGACGTGGTCGTACAGTTTTGATTTTAAGCACCTTGTAAATCATAGTACCTATAGTACTTCCCAAAATCAGATAAACAATCTGCACGGTATAGATCAAGCCTTGCATGATCCAGACCAGTATCAGCATGAAATACCAAAATGCACCATTTCCTAAGCGGCTAATCATTTTAAAAAAAGTGGCAATACGGACTGAATGCGAAAAATGATTCAGATAAACACAGCCTTTCAAATCGATTTCTAAAAATTTAATTTTTACATTCTGGAGTTTCACACTGTTGCTCCTTTCTTGTTTTATATCCTGTATTCCTGATGCTGTACCAGTGAATACAGTGCTTGTTCAAATTGCCGGACCGGGTATTGCCAGCCTACCTTTTCGGCTTTTTTACGTGCTTGCGCGCCCATTTGTTGCAATTTTTGCAGATCAGGCAATCCGAGCATCTGCTGGATCAAACCTTGCTGATGTCCAAGTCTGCTCAACCATCCCGTTTCACCATGCTGCACATGCAAATTTGCACAAGCATAATCATAAGCAATCACTGGCAAGCCACTGGCCATCGCTTCCAATACCACATTTCCAAAGGTTTCTACCTGACTGGCAAAACAGAATACATCTGCACTGGCATACACCGCTGACAGTTTTTCCCCTGTCAAGCTACCGGTAAAAACAATGCTACCATCCTGATTCAGTTGTTGCAGTCGAGTGCGATCCGGCCCATCTCCGACCACCACCAAACGCACATCTTGCTGACGAACCTGACGCAGCACAAAATAGGTTTTGATCAGCACGTCAATTTCCTTTTCAGGAGAAAGCCGTCCGACATACAACATCACCCGGGTCTTGTTGGAAACTCCCCAAGCATAGCGCAAATCTGGTGATCGCCACTTTGGTGAAAATGTATCTGGATCGACGCCTCTGCCCACGACTGCCAAGGGACAAGTTACACCAAACTGATTTAAGGCTTGAGCCGTGCCTCGACTCGGGACACAGGTCAAATCAGTATTATTATGAAACCACTTTAAATAACCTTGAATTGGCTTCAGTAAAAAGGCCAAATCAAAAAACCGACTAAATTCCTGAAATGACGAATGGAAACCGCTAGAGACTGGAATTTTATGGAATTTTGCAAGCTGCTGAGCTACCAAACCCAAAGGGCCTTCGGTCACAATATGAATAATATCGGGTATAAAAGTTTCAACAGCTTGATGGATTTTTAGAAATTGCGGTCTACCAAACTGCAAATTACTATATTTAGGAATGCAATGCGCTTTAACCAGACATTCACTATGCGGTTGAAAATCATTACAAGCTTGTCGTTGTTCTGGACGTATTAATAAAATCTTATGCCCCTGTTTTTGTAATCCTTTACAAAGTTGCAATAAAGCATGGGCAACACCATTGATTTCAGGAGGCCAAGTTTCGGTAACGATGGCAATTTTTAAACGGGACCGTGTCAGATCTTCTAGGACTATTTTGTCACGAATAGCCTGTTTACGTTGCTCTTTTAAATCAAACTGGATTTTGTGAATAACAGGTCTTTGCTCTAATAATTCTGAGATGGAAATTTGTTGCATCTCGCACCTATTCGCTTATATTTTTCACCCAGTATAGAAAGATCTCATGACTATTTGATGAATAAAAATAACTAAAAAAACCAAAAATAAATCTTCTAAATTATTATTTATATTAAAAAAATAAGTGAATACCAATTATTCCTTAGACTAAAAAGATATTCACTTTATACAGATCTTCATTTAACTCCCTCAAAGTTTCTGCATGGTTGCTCTACTGTACTGATCCCAGGTTGGTTTAAAGTCTTTCAGGCAATTTCCTTATTTCTATGATTTAAAAATTAATATCGACAGAAATCCGATCACGATAAGTTCCAGCTGGAACCCCATTAAAAGGATTCTCTTCGAGTTGAACCGAAACGATATATTTCTGTCTCTGTGAAGCTCCCTGATTAACTCTGACTCCCCATAACCCACTATTTGCACCACTCAAATTTAATTTGGTACGCAATTTATTAGGACCATTAGACACATAACTTATCCCGTTGGAACTCACCAGGTTCTGACTATTAAATAAAATTGAATAGCCCATATCACATGAAATATTAAATGAAGTGGCAGCCTGACTACGCTGATAGCTGGCTAGACGTAATTCTGGAGTGGTAAAACCATCAATCGAGCAATATTGGGCCATGGCTATTTCACTCATACTGAGTGCGGTAATAAATAAAAAGAGCTTTTTCATTTTTCTACTCCTACTTACATATAGTTTCCAGAATTTGCTTGTCTGAATTCTGGAATTGGTTTTCATTCAGAATGAATTGAGCCTGGCACTGCTGCCCTCTATTAGTCTTCACTTTAATGTTGTAAGTGCCTGCTTTAAATAGATATAGGTAAACAATACCCTTACTATCAACAAAAGAAGGTTCTGTACTGAGACCATCCACAAGAACCTCAGAGCCTATGACTAAATTATTTTGTTGTGCATCTTTAATTCTTAGCGCAATACGTTTGGTTTTATAGATAGGAAAATTCAGCTTATATCCACGTTGATCCAGACCAATCATTTTTTTAGAAGAGTGTTCAAAAGTTTCTTCCATCGCTAACTGGTTATGGTCAAAAGAAATATCGTAATGGATATAAGGGATGATGTTATGTATAAACATATAGCCTTGATTATTGGTGCTTCCAGCTAGACTCGCTGAGCGATAGATATCAAGATTTGGATGTTGGTCCACCTCAACCAAAGCAAAAGCATTATCAGCATATTTAGTGAATGCCATTTTACCCCCCAACCAGACCAAGGCACCCTCAAACATAGCCTGTGAATTACGACGATCCTCATACTCATCATGAGAAAGTTGTAAATTACCAATACTGGTTTTCCATAAACCATAAGCATTGTAATTCACTTCTTCTTCAGTGCGATTAACCCCCAAAACATAATCAAAACCATTCTGAGTCATCGTTCTATGACTAAAACTTAAACCCGTTTCATTATCCTCAGTATCGTGATTTAAATAAATTTGACCCTTTTCTTCCCAATCGTAAGATAAGGCGATATTGAAACCATGATCCCCATCATTCCCAAAATCTTTATAAAAGCCAAAATTTGTATATAATTTTTTTGTTAAGCTTTTTGAAGCTCGAATATCAAAAATTTTCTGAGTATCATTACTAAAACCATTTTGATCATAATAAGATTGATAAATATAACTAAGATTTAATCCATCAATGAATCTCAAATTGGAAAAATTAAAATATAGAATATTTGAGGCTTCAATATTAGAGTCATATACATCACCACTTAAATATTGATATTCCTGAGTAAAATATCGACTACTTAAACCAAAGGACCAGTTTCTGAAATCCCGACTTAGAGCTATCGAAGCCGCATATCCTTGTTCATCATCCACTTCTGTCTGGCTAACTGAAAATGCACTATCCATAAGCAAGTATTTACTTATTCCTTGGGTCCATAAAAAATCAAAATTGCTGACATCTTTACTATATAAAAAATCTCCTCCCAAGGTCATTGAAGAAGTTACACCTCGCCGATAAAACAATTTTGTAAAAAACTCCCGATAATCATCATCGACATAATCATAGTTATATCTTAATTTACCCAATGAAATATTATATTCATTCAATTTTGGTTTTAATAATCGATTATTAATATAAACGGGAAAACTCTGGACGGTCCTATTCCCTAAAATATCTTCTACAACAATTTGCGCATCACCCGCCTGATTCAGCATTGCTCCAGCAGGAAGATTATAATTACCGGGGGTCACAGAATCCCGATATAAACGTACCCCATTAATATATAGATCAATTGTTGAGGGTACGCTTGCACTTCCATTTAAAGTCGGCGCATTCCAGTAAACAAAGTCTGGACGATTGGTATAGTTGGTACCAAAGCTTAGCCCCCCAAACCGAAAAGAATTATTTAAACTGCTATAAGGACTTGTCGTATCTCCCAAGGTAAGTCTTGAAAAGATTTTTGGAAATTCAACATCGAGCGTCGTATTGACACGTAAAAATCCTTCTTCAATATCTTCAGGTTCGGCGAATTCAAACATGAGGTGCGACAGTTTGAAAAGTCTTATGATAATCAACAAGCTGAGCAAATTTCTCTAATGGTGTAAGCCAATCTAACGCTTTTCTAGGACGAGTATTCAGTGACATGGCAACTTGATTTAAATAATG
>NZ_JBBCWZ010000071.1:0-14736 GCF_037145695.1 Acinetobacter sp. USHLN143 | reverse complement strand
GCTAATGCCATATTTACAATACCAGCGCACAGCCCAAAGAATGATTTCGCCCTGAAAATGCCGACCATGGAAAGGATTCATATGCTGCACCTTTAGCTAAAACAGTCTTCAACTTACCATTCGTGGTTATTTGCAACAGTGCCACTTGGGTGGTCTGCCTTTAGCTGGAACATGCTTCTGCAATTGCTCAACCATTTAAATAAAAGGTTGACCATGAGATGCCTGTATATCGCTTAAACTGTGTTTCAGAAAGCTTCTTTGAATCAATGTATTTCATCCGCAGATTATGCACGAATGCTAAGAAAATTAGAGTACAAATATCAATCAAAAAGGTGCTCGTTTTTTGATTTATGAAAGAGATCTATTATTCAATTATATCTTTTAATGATCAATAGAAAGCCTAGTTTCAAACACATTCTTCAGACACAAACAAATACGATCAAAATAGAGTGACTACTCTATAAAATAATAAAATCAATTACTTAAATCATATTTTATTTTAAAAAAATACAAATGTGTATTAAAAATAACCATTACTTACATTTTTTTGATTACAAAATATAATGAGTAAATTGCTTCCCATTTCATACATTTTTCATATATAAAAAGTCATACTATTTTTAAGGTTTTTCTAAATCACATTTTATACTTCATAGTTTTTAACATCATTATTAAAGGTGAACCATGCAAAAGAAGAAGCGCACCCCATTAGACGCACAACAGTCCCATCTTTGGATTATTGGTGGTGGTATCGCAGGTATGGCTGCTGCTGCATTTGCAATCCGTGATGCCAAAGTCCCTGCCAAAAATATCCATATTTTCTCTGTACACGACAAATTTCACAGAACCCTTATCCTATCAGGATTCTGCCTTCTTAAAATTGCCAAAATTTCCTTAAACTCTTCTTTTTTCCCAAAACCAATTAAACGCTGAATCGCCATTTGAACATAGTCTAAACCATAGCGAAATAAACTCATTGAGAGTCGTCCATGCTTCTTTATTTTTGTTACAGCTGCTATGATGAATGAGATCGAAAACTGAAATCCCCCACTAGAATTGTTGACTGGAGTCAAAATGAATAAAAAGCGGCCGGTTAATCTTGATATTCGAACCATTCAGCTTCCTCTCACGGCGCTTACATCGATTCTGCACCGGATTTCAGGAATTATGCTCTTTATTTTTCTGGGACTGATACTGTATATGCTGAGCAAATCGTTGGAGTCAGAAAAGGGTTTTAATGAAGTCAAGGAGATTTTTTCTTCACCTTTCGGCAAAGTTAGTTTCTGGTTGGTATACTCTTCATTTATTTATCATCTCGTAGCCGGAATTCGACACCTAGTTATGGATGTGGGTGTTGGTCATACTTTGAAAGGCAGCAATCGCGCCTCTACTATTGTTTTAGTAGTGTCGGGTGTTTTAATGGTTGCTGGCGCCGTATGGATTTGGTAGCTGTGGAGTCGTAATGCGTATTTACAAGGACTAAAAGCGTCCTTTAAAGCTAACTTACGAAAGTATTTATAATCGACGGTTCACGCTTAAACGGTTGAATCCTTTCGGGCTTCCGAATAGCTGTTAGCTGAAAGCTATCATGAGCTAAGTTTTCTGTGCATCATCAAATGTGTTAATGGGAGCGCCATAGTACTAGGTACAAATATGGCTCTAGGACAATGTTAGATGTTTTGGATTTTGAGGCGGATCGCTCTTATCGAAGATCGTCTAATTCGCTCTGAAGCGCAGGTTTTTTGAAACTATCACCTGGTTGGCACACTGTGCGAATCAACATCAGATATGAGAAAGCCAATCAGGTGAACACTACCCTCGAGGGCTCATCTGTCCAGTTAAAGCCTCGAGTCTTTCTGGGTGCGCAAAAGACAAGAAGGTTATATGGGAAAATTATGAGGCCTGGATACCATGCGTCATGGGCGTGCCGATGCTGTGAGTGACAGAGCGAGAAGCAAGTGAAAGTCCCTGAAGTAGGGGCGGGATGCGCCCGAGTGGCATTTTTTGTCTTAAGGTAGATCGCGTAGCTGTTCTTCAGAATAATCTTCAGAGCGTTGACGACAGCCATCGCTGTGCATTCCTCAAGAATAGAATGTGTCGGAAGGGTGGCGTCATTGGTGTTAGTCATCGCTTAGGATTTCTCAATCTGGCTTACACGGGCGCCTGTACCGATATCCCCGCGGATGGCGACGTATCGATGTTGAATTCCTCGCCAGACGAAGTGCAATGAGCTGCGGCTATAGGCTTGCGCAGCCTTAGATAGCCGGCCGTCGCAGGCGCGCCGGTTGGCCGGGATCTTCTTCTGCCCGTCAGGTGTCCGGTCGGAACTCCAGCACGAACGCTACGACCTTTTCGGCGGACATTTCGCACGGCTTCAACAATGTCCTATCTGATGTAACGCGGAAGAGGTTGAAGCTGACAATGTCAGTCCCGTCCAACTCCCTGGCGAACAGACTGTTGCGACGTCCGTCCCCAGATCGCCGGACGATCAAGCTGAAACGCCGGCCTTCATAAGTCCCTTCTCTGTATCCCTCCGCAAGCTTCGCGAAAGCGGCATCGAACTCGGAATGCTCCATGTCATCCATCCTTATTGATAGAACAGAGGCGCGGCGGGTGCGAGACCGCCAGTGCCGGGTCGCGCTAAGGTGCCGGGCAGATTCCTGCAGCCGACGAGGCCCGGGGTGGGCAGGATAATTGAGATGTCGGCGCCCGCATGGCTATCAGCGAAGTCGTCCGTCCAGTCTGCTAGGCAACGTCCACGCCTTTCCAGAAAGCGATGTAATCCCGGATACCCTCGGCATCCGGAGTGGGGGCGGGATAGGTCCAAGCGGCGTTCACGTTGAGCGCGTCACCCGCGCGAACATGAAAGAAGCGCGCGGCGCCTTTGATCGGACAGACAGATGTGTGCGGGCTCATCTCAAGCAGGCTCAGGTCGACTCCTGACGGTGGGAAGTAGTGATTTCCCTCGACGATGACTGTTTCGTCGCTTGTGGCGATAGTAGTGTCTTTCCAGATGGCTGAGACCAACGGACTCTCCTTTTGTATTCATCAACCGGCGAAGGCTCGCGGGCTGGCTGCCCCAAGCCGCACCTCCTCAGGTGGCAGGCGGGTTGCGCCCGAGAAGTTTGTCGAGCTCGCCTCTGACATCGAGCGCGAATAGCTCATCGGAGCCACCGATAAGGGTGCCATTGATGAAGATCTGCGGCACGGAGCTTCGCCCCGACGCTTCCGCCATGGCCTGCCGGTGAGCCGGATCCGCCTCAATATCGAGCTCCTTCCATCGCACGCCCTTTTCCTTGAGGAGCGCCTTCGCTCGGCGGCAGAACGGGCACCAATTCGTGGTGTACAGCAATACATCAGTTGTCATATTGCATCTCCGGCAGTTGCACGCGGATCGCTGTCATGGCGTTGATCTCCAATTCGCGGCGTTCAAAGATGGCGACTGCACCTTGGCCGACATCGGAGCAGATGCTGACGATTGGCCGCTATCCAGGCGACATGGCCCAAAGTGCTTTCACCGCCAGGCAGAGGCCGCACGCGCCTCCTGTAGCGCCGAGCCGATGCTCTAAGGTAACCGAGCCTCGATTGGGACGGAAGCGGTCCCGCTCGAATCGCCCATCATGCTGGTCGAGCATATCAGGACGACGGATAGTGCAGGAACTTTCAAATTGAGCTTGATGTCGAGCCAGGTATCGCGAGCGAAGGCGTTCTAGAGGCCGGGGGGTACGAAGACTGTGTTCGGCAAAACGGTTCACGTTGATCGCCAAAGCTTCCCAGGGCGCACGTCTACGATCGGCGCGACGTGAGATAGCTCGCGCCGCTAGCCCCCGTAGCGCTCCGTCTTGATGATGGAGGCGTCCAAGCCCGCCAGCAGCGCGCTATCGGTTGCGATGTTGACGAATCCGTTAGACCCGCAGACGAACACTTGCGTCGGCTTTCCCTGAAGCCTGGTTAGAATTTCTTGGACCATCATGCCGTCGATCCGTCGCGCAAAGTCCGATGCGCGAACCGGTTTCTCGCGCGTAATCGCGAGCGCCAGGACGAACGCCGGATCGCTGATTTCGATGCAATGAAGTTCTTCTGAGAAGAGAACGTCCTCGGCGGTTCGTGCGGACAGGAGCAACGCTGTCGGAACGGCTTGGGCCAATGCGCGGCGCTGCCGGATCATTGCCATCAACGGCACGAGGCCGGAGCCTCCCCCGATCAACAGAACCGGATCTATGGCAGGCTCAGGCCAAAGGAAATGGCCACCGAGCGGACCGCGAACTTCGATTTCGTCACCAATCGCCGCGATGTCGTGAAAAAACGGCGAAACTTCGGCATCCGGCATGCGCTCGATAGCTATCTCGACGATCGGGGTCGAAACTGCCGATGACGCGATCGAGTAGCTGCGCATTGCACTGTAGCCGTCGGGCGCGGTCAGCCGGATATCGACGTGCTGACCTGCGGTGTGCGCGAACGGCTTGCTCAACCGAAGGAAGAAGCTCTTGATACTCGGTGTTTGCTGGATGATGTCGTCGATCACGCATGATTGCCACGAACGGACTTGCGCTTCGTTTTCAGTCATGGGTGTATCGTTGTTCGCGCCACGGATCGCCGTAGATGTGATAGCCGTGCAGCTCCCAAAAGCCGGCCTCGTCACGCGTCGTGAATTGCAGCGCATTCACCCATTTGGCGGATTTCCAGAAGTAAAGGTGCGGCACTAGAAGACGCGCCGGCCCCCCATGATCGCGGGAAAGTGGCTTGCCCGCATAACTGAGGGCGACCATCGCTTTCCCGGAAAGCAGATCCGTCAGAGGGACGTTTGTCGAATAATTATCGTAGCAGTGCGCCAAGACGAAATCGGTAGGCCGATCAAGCTCTGCATCTGCAAGGATGTCTTCAATGAGTACACCCTCCCAAACGGTATCCAGTTTGGACCAAGAGGTGACGCAGTGAATATCCTTTGTCACCTGGGTCTTTGGTAGAGTGTTGAATTCGCCCCAATTCCACGTTTTGACGGGCTTCGGACCAATTTTGACTGTGAATTTCCAGTCGGAGGGCTCTACCCTCGGCGTAGGGCCGGCCGACAGAACAGGGAAATCCTCCACCAGATGCTGACCTGGCGGAATCCGATCGGACTGGTCGCCTGAACCGCGACCGGTGAAACCTCTGGTGACCATAGTGACCCCTCTTGCTCGATACGGCAGACCGAAGCCGGCCTTCATTTCAGTACTCTGCGTAAAGCATTTGCCCGCACATCCGCCGAATAAGCCAATCGACTAAAAATCAGATACAGATGCTCTATCATCGTAAAAAATCGCGTATCGAACATAGCGTCAGGCCAGCATGATTCCCAATACCCAATGGCTATAGGGTAGATAACCCCAAGGCTGCGTACGCTGATCTGCGGTATGCGGAGCGGAAGTTGCAGGTTCGCTCTCAAACGGATGGGCAGCGTGCAAAGCTCAAGGCTCACCAGCGCATGGTTGCCCAGTTCGCGCTCGCCGGCAGCTTGAGTATATTAAGGACGAAATGTCGATCTGATCTATTCTGGCTTCAGGAAATAGGGAAAATAAGGTCGGACGTTCGCGCACCGTCGCGACGCGCGATCATCCACTAAGCTTCTGTATCGGGGTTGGAGGATCAGATGAACGAGATCGAACGACAAGCGCCTGAGCTGCGGGTGCAAAAATGGATTGGCAAAGATGGGGAAAGTATCGCGCCGTTCAAACTGTCAGATATCGGGCCCGGCCCGAAAATCTTGTTTGCCTTCCAGCATTGGTGCCAAGGTTGCCATTTGCATGGGTTTCCGACGCTACAAAAGTTGCATGCAGCGTTGAGCTCAAAAGACGTGGGGTTCGCAGTGATCCAGACCGTCTTCGAAGGAACGCATGAGAATACCTTCGAGAAGTTGCGCGTGAACCAGCTCAAGTATGAGCTTCCTATCGTTTTCGGTCACGACGAGCAACCGACCGGCTCGCCGTTTCCAACCTTCATGGAAGACTACCGCACACGAGGAACTCCGTGGTTTACGGTTATCGACGCTGGCGGTAGCATTGTTTTCTCGGACTTCCATCTCGACGCGGAGCGACTAGTGAAGCAACTTGAGCAAGGTTAATCGTTGGAAGGTGGGCAATCATCCTGATTGCCACCCATCCCCTGATGCCCACTACAGGCGTTGCGCGCTGTAACTCTGTTGATCAGCGTGCGAAAACCCGGATCCGGATAGGAGGAGCGTCAACGATTGAATCAATCCGTTGGGAGAGGGCGGCTCCGCTCCGTCAGCTCGGCAATAGATAACCCATTCTCGCCGAGCAACTCTCTGATCCGATCGACGATATGAGCCCCTAGCGCCGCTGTCTTGGTCCCCCCCACAGATTCCCAAGATGCGAGTTCACACGCCGATACCTCGTGGTCAGCGCCGAAGTGCTTCTGTCGGTATGTCACCGCCGCCCTTCAATGATAAAGGCGCGGTAACGGGAACCGGCAAAGCGTTGAGCAGCGATGGTTTGGTAGGCGGGACTGTCATACCAGTCGCGAGCGGCCTGCATCGTCGGGAAACGCAAGATTACGGCCCCTTCGATGGGCGGCCCCTCCAAATGCTGGATCGCGCCATAAGCGGCGAGAAAGGTAACGTCGTGACCATCGAACGATGGTCCGACGCCTGCAGAATAGGTTGCGAGTGCATGTGGGTCGCTGGTTTCTTCCCGCGTAAAGACGACGAACGCTTCCATCATTAGGCCTCTCAAAGGTTGGATCTGTTGGCCATTACCACCGGTGATGGCCTCACAGTCGTCAGGCTGGCAACTGGAACCCGATTTTCATGAGTGCCTCGACGCACGCATCCTGATCCTGCTGATAGTTGCCTCCGGAGATGCCTATGCCGCCGATCAACTTCCCATCCTCCAGAATCGGATAACCGCCGCCGACAGCGACCATCCGAGGGCGATAGGCTAGCGGCGCCACTTTTGGATCGTTGGTCACATAGTCGTTCCAGACATGGGTCGGGAACCCAAACGAGGCGGAACTCCAGGCCTTGTCGATGGCAACATCGACGGTAAGGAACGGCGCATCGTCGGTGCGCTCGAACGCGCGCAGGTTACCGGTGGCGTCGACGACGGCGACGGCAGCCGGGATGCCGATGGCACGGGCCGCAGCGAGCGCCGCGTCGATGAGGGCGACTGCGGTTTCGCGGTTGATCGAGGCGGTGGCAATAGATTTGGTCATGGGATTCTCATCGCTGGGGCATAACCCGTTCGGCTTTTTGAGGTTGGACAAGATGTTTGGCGATCGCGGTCGTTAGAAGCCTTCGAGGACGATCTTGCCTTTAGCCGCGCCACTTTCGATCAGTGCATGCACCGTCTTCAGATTGGCGGCATTGATCGGCGACAGTCGCCGGGTCAGCGTCGTGCGGATTTTGCCGTCGTCAACCAGCGCTGCCATCGCATCCAGAATCTCGCCCTGCTCATTCATGTCGGGCGTGCCGTAGATCGACCGCGTGAACATCAGCTCGTGGTGGATCGACACCGCCTTGCGCTTGAAAACCATGATATCGAATGCCTTGGGATCGTCGATCAGTCCGAACCGTCCTTGTGGGGCGATCAGTTCGGCGATGTCGGCGACATGTTGCTCGGTATGTGTGGTCGAAAAGACGAAAGCGGGAGCACCGATGCCGAGTTCGGCGATCTGTGGCGCGAGCGGACGAGAATGGTCGATGACGTGGTGAGCTCCAAGCCCTCTTACCCACTCTTGGGTTTCCGGTCGAGAGGCTGTGGCGATGACGGTGAGGTCCGTGCGCTGTCGCGCGATCTGGACGGCGATCGACCCAACCCCGCCCGCGCCACCGATGATGAGGATCGCCTCCGCCGCACCGGGTACGGGCTTCGCCACGTCCAGGCGGTCGAACATCGCCTCCCAGGCCGTCAACGTCGTCAGCGGCAGCGCCGCCGCTTCCGCCCAGGAGAGCGACGCAGGTTTGTGACCGACAATCCGGGCGTCGACGAGATGGAACTCCGCATTGGTACCGGGCCGTGTGATCGATCCGGCATAATAGACCTCGTCGCCTAACTCGAACTGCGTGACGTCGGGGCCGACCTCGCGCACAATCCCGGCGGCATCCCATCCCAGCACCTTCCAATCGCCATCTGCCGGCGGCGTGCTGTTGCGGACCTTGTAGTCGACCGGGTTGACCGAGACGGCCTTCACCTCAACCAGGATATCGTATCCTGCAGCGACAGGCCGAGGCAGATTGATGTCGACCAGCGCGGCATCCGCGGCGATGGGTCCCGGAACCTTGTAACCAATGGCTTTCATAAATGTCTCCAGCTTGCTTGATCGGATGACGCGAATGCTCGTTAGTCAACTTCTTCTACATTGAGGTCCCGACTCTTGAACTGGGTCGCGGTAGCAGATTTCATCGAACACGTCGATCAACAGGCCCTTATGCTCGGTCGCCGGATCGGTGATCGCGTAGAGGGTGGAGGCGTTATCGCCATCATCACCGCTTCCGAGGCGAAACGCCGCGTCGACGCAGATGCCGCACGGACCGATGGTTGATCCTGGCTCGAGATCGACGAGATTGCTGTCCTTGACGCGCTATTCGCGGTCTTAGCCCTTGGCGATGAAGGACTGAACTGCTTGTAGAGCGTCGGTCAGCTGCTATGTCATGGACGCACCTTCATCTTGAGTTGGATTGGACAAGCTTCCGTATAAGGCCCGCTGTAACCGTCAGATGACGGCGAAGAAAACGATGGGCAGTATTCACAGCCACTTAGCCTTCTTGAAGCACACAAATAGGAAAACGCACGATATCGCTATCACTCCGAGCACGACAAAGTATCCGTAGGCCGTGTCCAGCTCCGGCATGTGCTTAAAGTTCATGCCGTATATTCCAGCGATCGCCGTCGGGACTGCCAGTATTGCCGCCCAGGCCGCGAGCTGGCGGGTGACCACACCGATCCTTTGCGCTTCCAGAAGGCTGCTGGCCTCAAAGACCGTGGACAGGACAAGCAGGAGGCCGTCGACCATGGACTGCACGCGGTGGACATGGTCCGCGACGTCGTGGAAATATGGTGTCATTTCGGCGCTGATGCAGGGAAAGTGGCCGCGAACGAGCTTTCGCACCAGCTCGGCCATAGCCCTGAGCGTGCGCTGGAACCGCGTGAGTTCGGACCTTAGTTCGAAGATTCGCGCCACCTCTTCTGGCCCGAGGAAATCGTGCAGCGACCGTCGCTCCATCGCCAGGACGTCGTCCTCGATCATTTCGAAGATGGGCAGATACTGGTCGACCACGCGATGCAAGATCGCGTGCAGCACATAGTTGACACCCTTGCCGAACTGCGTCGGCGATGCCTCGAGTTGCTCCCGAAGTTTGCCCAGCGCTCCGGCATTGCCGTGCCGCACGGTGATAAGGTGATTGTGACCGGTGAAGATCGCCATCTTGCCGTAGCTGATCCGGTCGCCGACCAGCTCGGCGGTCTGCGCGACGACGTACAACTCATCGTTGTAGACCTCGAGCTTGGGCGGGCACAGCGGGTGCATCGCGTTGTCGATCGCCAACGGATGAAGATTATATGTCCTTTGGATCGCGAGTAGTTCCTCGGGGGTGGGTTCGCTAAGCGCGATCCAGCAGAAGCCCGAGCGACTCTCGCCCAACTTGACGTGCTCATCGAGCGCGATTTCGCGAACTCGCTTGCCTTCGTTGTAATAATAGGCGGCGATGATGCTCATGCTGGCCTCGCGGGAATGTGGAGGCCACGCTGGACGGCCGGTCGAGCCAGCCCGCGTCCAAGCCATGCGCGGACGTTCGAAAAGCTGCTGAGGCCAAGGATGTCACCCGCAGCGTAGAATTCCACCAGCGCATTCACCCAGCCGAGCGTCGCGATGTCCGCGATCGAATAGTCGTCGACGATCCAGTCGCGGCCTTCCAGCCGGCGATCCAGAATCCCCAGCAGACGCGTGGATTCGTCGATAAAGCGCTGTTGCGGCCGCTTGTCCTCATAGTCCTTGCCGCCAAATCGCAGGAAGAAGCCGAGCTGACCGAACATCGGCCCGATGGCCGACATCTGAAAGAACACCCACGCTAGGGTCTCGTAACGCTGGCCTGGTTCGGTGGAGATGAACTGACCCGTCTTGTCGGCCAGATAGAGGAGGATCGCACCGGATTCCCATAAGGCGATGGGTCTACCGTCAGGGCCAGCCGGATCGATGATCGCCGGTATGCGTCCGTTCGGGTTCAGCGACACGAACGCCGGATCCTTCGACTCGTTGTTCGAGATGTCGATCAGGTGGGGCTCGTACGCCAGGCCAGTCTCCTCAAGCATGATCGAGACCTTGACGCCATTGGGCGTAGGGGCTGCGTAGAGTTGCAGGCGATCGGGATGAGATGCCGGCCAGCGCTGCGTGATCGGAAAGGACGAGAGGTCTGGCATAAATCTGCGATCCTGGTGTTGCGATGGCGACTGACTGGAACGAGCCGTCACTCTGAAGTAGGGTTCGATGACCGCGTCGCTGAACGACGCGGTCACGAAGATTGCGGACCGGACCGGCGCAGTGGCAACGGCAGTGAAGCCTATTCCGCCGCGGTCCCGGCCGCTGGCTGTACGTCGTCAACCTTTTGGCGCTTCGGAAGCACCCAGCCGGGACGGACGAAGTGGCAGGTGTAGCCGCCCGGGCGCTTCTCCAGATAATCCTGGTGATCGGGCTCGGCCTCCCAGAACTCGCCGACCGGCTGGACCTCGGTCACCACTTTGCCATCCCACAGCCCCGAGGCATCCACATCGGCGATCGTATCCTCGGCGACGCGCTTCTGCTCCTCGTCGACATAATAGATGCCCGACCGGTAGGAGAGCCCACGATCATTGCCCTGGCGGTTCAGCGTCGTCGGATCGTGGATCTGGAAGAAGAATTCCAGGATGTTCCGGTAGCTCGTCACTGTCGGGTCGAAGACAATCTCGATCCCCTCGGCATGCGTGCCGTGATTACGATACGTGGCGTTCGGAATATCGCCGCCCGTGTAACCCACACGGGTCGAGATGATGCCGGGCCGCTTGCGGATCAGATCCTGCATGCCCCAGAAACATCCTCCTGCGAGAACAGCGCGCTGATGCATGTTAAGCCTCCTCTACTTGATCGAGATATTCACCGTATCCCTCGGACTCCATCTCGTCGCGCGGGATGAAGCGAAGGGACGCTGAGTTGATGCAGTACCGCAGACCGCCGCGGTCGGAAGGACCATCGGGGAACACATGGCCGAGATGACTGTCTGCGTGTACTGACCTGACCTCCGTCCGGACCATGCCGTGTGCGCTGTCCCGCACCTCGTTCACGTTTGCCGAAACGATCGGCTTGGTGAAGCTGGGCCAGCCAGTACCCGAATCGAACTTGTCCGTCGAAGCGAACAGTGGCTCTCCCGACACTATGTCGACGTAGATGCCAGGCTCCTTGTTGTCGTTGTACTCGCCCGTGAAGGGCCTTTCGGTGCCCGCCTCCTGGGTAATTCGGTGTTGCTCGGGAGTCAGGTGGTCGATTGCTGTCTGTGACTTTTCAAACTTCATTACAGTCTCCAATACTTATCTAGAGGGCCAGGCACGCTACCGCTAATTTTTTATGTCTCCTGATTTGCTCCTACAATGGTAGTGGGATGGCAAACGAGGTTTTACTAAGTGTTGGAAAATTAGAGATTTAAATTTCGCGTCTATTAATTATAGCGCAACTGAGTGGTTAAGCAAGTACGTAATCAGTAAATATTAAAAAAATAACACAAAAGCACGATTATATAATACAGTGTCAGTGTTTTATGATAATCAACAACGCCTGTTTAGATGCTGGTAGATGCGAATTTTTTGGCGTACAGTCAAAATTTTCTGATGGTTGCTTAGTGTGTTGGCGCTGATGGAAAATTGACCCACCCTGCCGATTGAAATTTGACCCAGGGCGGATTGCTGATTTTGTTACCAGCAACTGTGGATAAGTCTACCAGCGCAGCTGCTGTTGCCCCCACTCCTTCGCTAGCCCAGTTCAGTTGTTTAAGACCTGCCACACGCAGCCATGTAGCAGGCCGTCGTCGCCATGAAATCAGAACGGCTCATCGTCCTCCGGTTCCTGGCCGCCCTTACGCTTTCGCTCCCGTGATTTGATCTTGGCCTGGGCCGCCAAGCTACTGTGTTGCAGGCGATAGGACTCGTTACCGGTTTCGACGATGTGGCAGTGGTGGGTCAGCCGATCCAGCAGGGCGGTGGTCATCTTGGCGTCGCCGAACACGCTCGACCATTCGGCGAAGCTCAGGTTGGTGGTGATCACCACGCTGGTGTGTTCGTACAGCTTGGATAGCAGGTGAAACAGCAACGCACCGCCGGCCTGGCTGAAGGGCAGATAACCCAGTTCGTCGAGGATGACCAGATCCATGCGCAGCAGAGCTTGGGCGATCCGCCCGGCTTTGCCGTCGTGCTTTTCGCGCTCCAGCAGATTGACCAGATCGACCGTGGAGTAGAAGCGCACGCGCTTGCCGTGCCGGGTGATGCCGGACACGGCCAGCGCAGTGGCCAGGTGGGTTTTACCGGTGCCAGGCCCACCGATCAGCACCACGTTCTGCGCGGTGTCGGTAAAGGCCAGACTGGCCAGTTCGCTGATCAAACGAGCGTCTGCGCTGGAGGCGCTGAAGTCGAAGCCGGCCAGGTCGCGGTGCATCGGCAGCTTGGCCATGTTCATCTGGTGGCTCACCGAGCGCATGGCGCGATCTGTGTGCTCTTGTTCCAGCAGGTGTTCGAGCAGCCACTTGGACGAGGCTGTGTTCGACTCACCCTGCGCAGTCAACTCCGCCCAGGCCGTGGCCATGCCGTGCAGGCGCAGCTCCTTGAGTTCCGCCATCAAATCACGCATGACCGATCTCCTCGGTCTGGCCACGCAGGCGGTCGTAGCGCGCCGTGTTAGCGACGGGGGCTTCCTTGAGCGACAAGTGGGTTTCGACGCTGGGTGGTGGTTCGGTCGCGGCCAGGCGCGCCACGACATTGAGGATGTGTTCGGCGCTCAGGCTGCCGCTTTCCAGTACCAGCTCAACAGCCACCAGCACCGCATCGAGCCCGGCGACCGGTACGGCAGCCAGAACTTGCGCCATGATCCGGTCACCGCCGGCATGACGCCCCAGACCGTGCTTAAGCTGACGCAGCGGCGCCGGCAGATCAGCAAAGGGCGCGCCGTTGCGCAGCGCACCGGGCTTGCGTTCGATCAGCGGGAGGTAGTGCTGCCAGTCATAGCTGACCTGGTCGCGATCCAGCAAGCGGACATGGCTGGCGATCAGCGCGTCGTCAGCCACCACCTCGATTCGCGTCGGATACAAACGGCTGCTGACCCACTTACCCGCATACTCACACGGCACCGAGTAGCGGTTGCGCCCGACGCTGACCAGGCAGGTGCTGGAGACCCGCGCAGGCCGCTCGACGTAACCGTCGAATGGCGCTGGCACAGGCATCAGTTCAGCGCGCTCCAACTCCAGCACTTCGGCCACACTCAGCCCGCTGTATTGAGGGTGCGTCAGCTCGTTCCAAAGCGCGCGGCAGCGCTGGCCCAGCCAGGCATTGAGTTCCTCGAAGGAGTGAAACTGGCAGTCCTGGGCGTCTAGCCAGATACGCCTGCGGCTGTCTTGCACGTTCTTTTCAACGATGCCCTTTTCCCAACCAGCGGCGACGTTGCAGAAGTCCGGATCGAACAGGTAATGCGCGCACATCACCGCAAAGCGCGCATTCACCGCCCGGCCTTTGCCCTTATTGACCTTGTCGACGGCGGTCTTCATGTTGTCGTAGATGCCCCGGCGCGGCACGCCGCCCAAGGAGCCGAACGAGCGTGTATGGGCGTCAAATAACATCTCATGGCCCTGGCTCGGATACGCCACAAGCCAGAACGCACGGCTGGCACACAGCTTCAGATGTGCCACCTGCATACGCCGGTAAATGCCGCCGACCAGCAAGCCTTCCTCGCTCCAGTCAAACTGAAACGCCTCGCCAAGAGCAAAGGTCAGCGGCACAAAGGCCTGCGACGCCTTGCCCTGTCCCCCTCGCCAGGCACGGATAAACGCGGTGAGCTGGCTGTAGCCACCGTCATAACCTTCGGCTTTGATTTGCGCCAACAGCGCCTTGGCACTGCGCCGCTGTTGCTTGGGCCGCAGCGAATCGGCTTTTAGCGCCTGCTCCAGCGTGGCGTGAAAAGGGCTGAGTTTGTTGAAGATCGCGCGGCGTTGGTAGACCGGCGGCTTGGCCTCAGGTGCTCTGACCCACTTGCGAATCGTGTTGCGCGCCAACCCGGTGCGCTTGGCTATCTCATGCAGCGACAGCTTGTCGCGGAAATACATCCGGCGAATTTTGCCCATCATTTCCATACTGATCACCCTGTGTTCTCCTGCTCAAAAATTGAGCAGAAGCAGTTGAACACCTGGGTCAGTTTTCAGTCGGCAGAACAGCCTCTACTGGGTCAGTTTTCGGTCAGCGGCAACATCCTTGCAACACGGTATTGGGACATAGCCATAAAAAAACCCCGCCTCGGCGGGGTTTTTAGTGGGGGCTCAACTCACAAGGACGCAAATAGGACTATTGCAGCAGCCGCGAAGGCCAGGCAAGCGGCCGCGATATTGAGTCGAGCGATTCGCGTGGCTGATGTGTGCTGAAAAAACAGGAGGTTTTAACTTGGTAAACTAAACACACTCATCAGGAGTTTACCATGAGCAAGAAACACAAGACTTACACCACAGAATTTAAAGCTGAA
>NZ_JBBCWZ010000070.1:0-14833 GCF_037145695.1 Acinetobacter sp. USHLN143 | reverse complement strand
TTATACTGTCACTTAGGCAGGCTGGACACTTGATTTCTAGAGTTATTCGCATTTCTCTATTTTATCAAAATCCAACCTGCTTTTTTTCAGCATACTTTTTGAAACACCACCTCTACACGAACTATCCGCAGCTCAAAAACCCCATTAGCTTAGAAGATCAAAGCAGAAGTACCCAACAGAACCTGCAATATTCTCAGGCAATCCTAAAACAGCAACATATTGATCGAAATGAGCCCATTGCGATTGTCACTAGCGATTTTCATAGCCCTCGTGCCCGTGCCATTGCCAGACATCAGGGTTATCAACAAGTCATCAGCCTGAGTGCCAGCACACCCCAGAATGTTCGCTATAATTCCTGGTTACGCGAATATTTTGCTTTGATAAGTGGCTGGCTACTGAATGAATATTCATTGTTCCAATAAACAAGCTGTTTTAAAAACAATAAATTTAATTTAAACGGATCTGCCTAGGCAAAGGCATATCCGGATTTTTAAACAGTTCCGGCTTTTGTACATAGATCTGATACAGATAATTTTTAATATCAAGTAATAATTTTTCCGGTGCCACCAGAATATTCTGCCCTTCCGGGGTCAGGTCAAGCGAAACAATGGTACTTTCCTGACATAAAAAGGGAATGACTTTCTCTACAAAATCCTTGAGACCAATTTCCTGAATCTCGTAATTTTCCCAATTGTCTTTAATCAACAGTCGAGCCAGACCTTTACTTTGCCAACAGGCAAATGCGCGTTGTCCGGTCGGCGTGGCACATAAGGCCCACCCATCCTGATAGAGTGCAAAAATGCCAGCATTAGCAACAATGGCTTCACTATATTGCTTATAAAGCTGTTGAGGATCGAAAGCAGTTTTTTGGGATTTGGTCGCGGCTTTGCGCTGATAGGGATTTCTCATGGTCGTGAAATCTTAATATTATTATAATACAATCAGATTCTAAGGAATAAATAGAGTTGAAGCAAGAAGATATGGTGGGCGCTGACGGGATCGAACCGCCGACATTCTGCTTGTAAGGCAGACGCTCTACCAACTGAGCTAAGCGCCCTGAGAAAACAACAACGTTGTTTTAAATGACGCAAGACCAACAAGGAATGTAGTCTTGGTATCTTGAAAACTCAGATCTCAGGAATCCAAGCTTTTCATCTTAAGATGGCGCAGCGGACGGGGCTCGAACCCGCGACCCCCGGCGTGACAGGCCGGTATTCTAACCAACTGAACTACCGCTGCATCGTAAGAATCTGGTGGGCGCTGACGGGATCGAACCGCCGACATTCTGCTTGTAAGGCAGACGCTCTACCAACTGAGCTAAGCGCCCTGATAAAGAGTGTCAATCTTTAGTTTATTAAATTCAGGCTCAGGGACCTCAATTTAATTTCTTTTGAAATGGCGCAGCGGACGGGGCTCGAACCCGCGACCCCCGGCGTGACAGGCCGGTATTCTAACCAACTGAACTACCGCTGCATCGCAAAAGAATCTGGTGGGCGCTGACGGGATCGAACCGCCGACATTCTGCTTGTAAGGCAGACGCTCTACCAACTGAGCTAAGCGCCCTCAAAAGGTCTATCGTATAAATGGCGCAGCGGACGGGGCTCGAACCCGCGACCCTCGGCGTGACAGGCCGATATTCTAACCAACTGAACTACCGCTGCATTTACACAATGTCGCTATTGTGGCAAACGAAAATCAAGATCTTAAAGTGGCGCAGCGGACGGGGCTCGAACCCGCGACCCCCGGCGTGACAGGCCGGTATTCTAACCAACTGAACTACCGCTGCAACTATAAGGTCTCAACATGAAAGAGCTTGGTGGGCGCTGACGGGATCGAACCGCCGACATTCTGCTTGTAAGGCAGACGCTCTACCAACTGAGCTAAGCGCCCTTTCTAAACGTCTATCATCGTTTGATGGGTGCATTATAGAGAATCTGCACAGCCTGTCAAACGCTTTTCGGAATGTTTTCCACTTTTTAGGTGTGAGTGATTAAAAAATAGGTTGTTTGTTAAAAAAAACAACACTTTTTGTTTATTTTTTAAGTCTCTACCGAAATTTTTTAATTTTCAAAATGAAAATTGAAGCGAAATTTTGTGTTTTACCCTGCGAAGTTTCAGTCTAACCACACGACATATTCCAATTCTGATTAAGGATTATACAAAGCTTTAAAATACTCGACGTTGTGTTCATGTAATCTTTCAACTGTCATTTATTTTTATTCAGAAAATGCCAGTAAATCTAAACTTCAAATAATCATTTAACCCATTCCATGCGATAAAAATACCATCTGGATCAGATTAATCAATCTTTTCTGCTGTCTCCACCAAGCAGATTCAGTCCATAAAAACAAAACCATTTTCACATAATCTTAAAATCTAACTTTTATTCGCTTTTCGAAACATTCAGCCTGCCCAGATCTAATGCCTGTTCTGAAATATAGACCAGTGCATCTTCACTGATCAGGTCAAATAATTCAGCGACCTCCGGATTACGCATACGGATACAGCCGTGCGACAGCGGCTCTCCCATCTTTTCGGTTTCTGGGGTGCCATGAATATAGATATAACGCTGATAGGTATCGCAGCCCTCGCCTTGATTAAAACCCGCTTCAAGGCCACTCAGCCATAAAATGCGCGTCAGGATCCAGTCCCGCTGCGGGAATTCTGCCGCCAATTGGGGATTATAAATTTCACCCGTCGCCTGACGTGCGACAAATACACTATTTAAGGGAGCATTCTGACCAAACTTTTCAGCAATCTTGTGCCAGCCACGAGGAGTCTTGCCACTATTTTCAGTTTCACCAATGCCATTTTTGCCACTGGAAATCAGATATTGCTTGTTTAGACGGGGCAGATACAGTTTTTGTTGGGCAAGATCAATCAGGATATCGGCTTGATCCAGATGCAAGGTATTCATGACTTGTTATTCTCAGACTCTATTTTATTTGGCTTTATAGGGTTTAACTGATTATCTTCAGATGGCGCTGTTGGTAGATCTGTCTTTTCTGGGTCAACTGTATTTTGCTGAATAAGGATCTGATTCGGTTCAGGGCGTCGCCATAACCAGATCGCGACGATCAGCATCGTAATATTGGTAAAGGCTTTTACGGCCAAGGGTGCAGTAGTAAACAGCATGATGATCCCGCTGATCAGCATCATGATACTGGCCAGCCATTTGGCCTTACGCGGTACAGTACCGTGGGCACGCCAATCTCTTAAGGTCGGACCATATTTGGGATGATTCAATAACCAGTCATCCATTTGTGGCCAGCCTTTGGATGCCGCCCAGGCCGCCAGAATCAAAAAGACCGTTGTTGGCATACCCGGCAGGATTGCACCGATAAAGCCCAGGATCACAAACAGCACCACCAGACTTCGCCAAAACAACACTTTCATACATCAACCCTAGCCGCAGAATTCAGGTAGTATAAAGCGTTTTCCGATACTGTCCGTTGTATTTCTGCACTTTTCACAGGTTGTACTATGCCCTTTTCCAATTTAAACCAAAATCTTGTAGAAGCATGGCAACGTTATCAACATCCTCTGGTGCGGCAACTGGCGTTTGCTGTCGGCAGTCCGAATATCCTGTTCCATATTCCAGATGAACTTGAGCTTATATATTACTTTGAACTGCATGAAAGCCAGGCCTGGCAGCACTATCTCAACCGTTACCATCCACGTTTAGAGTTTCTTGATCAGCATCCAGAAGAATTAATCGAATTTGTGCAGCAACTGAAAAGTACGCGTTTAGGGCTGCGCTTTGAAATGCTGATCTGGTTCTGGTTACTCGATGATGCCTATCATCCGTATCAGCTGCTTGCTCATAGTCTGCAAAAGATTGAAGGCGCCAAAACCCTGGGGGAGCTAGATTTTCTGTTATTAAATACTGATACAGGACAGATTGAACATTGGGAAGTGGCATTGAAATATTATCTGGCCGAAGCAGATTTTAGCCTGCCGCATTGGTATGGCCTAAACCGCACCGATACTTTAATCAGAAAAATGAAATATTTCACACAAAAACAATTCCAGTTTGATGAGGCTTTGCAGCATCCCATTCAAAGACGGTTTTGCGTCCTCAAGGGACAGCTGTATTTGCCTACACATCATGCCGATCAGCCAATTCCCTCATGGATCAATACCGAGCGTCGTCTGGGCTTATGGGGACAGCATATTCCTGCTGCACAGCACGGTTTCTATCGTCTGCAACGACATGAATGGATTTATCCGCAAGCCCGGCCGAGCAGTTCAGCTGCGATCTGGTGGACGGATGGACTTTATAAAAAACTCGATAGTGATGACTTTTATATGTATCGCAATCCGGTGCTGATCCAGCATCCATCGCATAAGCCCCTATAAAGCATTACATTTATTAACCGAAGCACTATGAAAACCACATATTTTTTAGAGCGTATATTTTCTACTCTAAGTCCCACATCATAATAATTTTATTATTGATTATACGGAGATGATGATGAAAAAAATTCTTGCTGCTTCATTAATGATGGCTTTTGTATTGACTGGCTGTAACACCGTAAAAGGCATGGGCAAAGATGTGTCTAAGGCTGGCGATGCGGTAACCAATACTGCTGAAAAAACCTCTGACGAAATCCGTCAAAACTAGTTTTTTCCTAAACGCTCACAGAACCCTATCCCAGATAGGGTTTTTTTATATCAGTCGTTCACATTCAAGCCTATATTCGCCTATTATAGAACCGAAAAAATTATCGACTGTTGAATACCGTATGAGCTCTTCCGCTACCCTCGATTTAAGCCTGCAACTATTACGTCAGCCTTCTGTCACACCGATTGATCATGACTGCCAGAACATCATGGCTGAACGTTTAAAGAAGATTGGTTTCAATATTGAATCCATGCGCTTTGAAGATGTAGATAATATCTGGGCACGCAAAGGCACAGAAGGTCCGGTCTTCTGTTTCGCTGGCCATACCGATGTCGTGCCAACAGGGAATCTGGATGCCTGGAACTCAGATCCTTTTTTACCAGAAATCCGTGAAGGCAAACTTTATGGTCGTGGCAGTGCCGACATGAAGACGGCTTTGGCAGCCATGGTAGTTGCAACAGAACGTTTTGTTGAAAAATATCCGAATCACAAAGGTTCGATTGCCTACCTGATTACTTCAGATGAAGAAGGTCCATCGATTAACGGCACGGTGAAAGTGATTGAAACACTGGAAGCGCGTAATGAGAAAATTACCTGGTGTCTGGTCGGTGAACCGTCAAGTACTAATAAACTGGGCGATATAGTCAAAAATGGCCGTCGTGGTTCATTAAATGCCAACCTTACAGTCAAAGGCAA
Organism: Acinetobacter sp. USHLN143; assembly: GCF_037145695.1. Classification (GTDB taxonomy): domain Bacteria; phylum Pseudomonadota; class Gammaproteobacteria; order Pseudomonadales; family Moraxellaceae; genus Acinetobacter; species Acinetobacter fasciculus. The sequence goes on along the minus strand of NZ_JBBCWZ010000070.1, from coordinate 9,513 downwards.
ACAGGGTCATGTGGCTTATCCGCATCTGGCCGTGAATCCGATTCATACCGCTTCTAAAGCCATTGCTGAACTGTGCGACACAGTCTGGGATCATGGCAACGAATATTTCCCGGCGACGACCTTCCAGATTTCCAATATCAATGCGGGTACAGGCGCAACCAATGTTGTTCCCGGCACCATGAACCTATTGTGCAACTGGCGTTATTCAACTGAAGTGACCGCCGAAGAACTCAAAGCACGTACTTTAGAAATTCTGGATCGTCATGGTGTGGACTATGACATTTCTTGGACTTTATCTGGCCTGCCTTTCCTGACGCCAGTTGGTGAACTAGTAAATGCAGCTAAAACCGCCATTCTGAATGTGACGGGGACTGAAACTGAACTATCGACTTCGGGCGGTACCTCAGATGGCCGCTTTATTGCCCCTACCGGCGCACAGGTACTGGAACTTGGCGTATTGAATGCCACGATTCATCAGATCAATGAACATGTCGATATTGCAGACTTAGAGCCATTGGCTGAAATCTATGAGCAGATTCTCGTGAATTTACTCGCCAACTAAGTAAATTCATAACGCAATAAAAAAGGAACTCCATGGAGTTCCTTTTTTATATTTTATAGTTTGGATTACAGTCCGATTGAAGCCTGAATATTCGTCATATTCGGAATATGGAAAAGCTGTTCGTTCATACGCACATATTGAAAGATGGCAGGATCATTCACGGGCTGATCGACATCGACCACTTCGGAAATACGAATCCGGATGGTTTTCGGCATTTCATTGCACATCAAGGCAAAGCGCTGAGTGATTTCATCACCCTCAATCACCAGTGCCACTCCATTTTGACGTAAAGGATCATTCACTGCATAAACTGGCAATTGTGCTTCATGCCACTCCACTGTCTTAACCTGCGTATTGCTATCCAGTGCTGACAGGACAATATTTTGTGGCAATAGCATCGGATCTTTGCCATGACAGTCAATAATATAGGCATCAATAAATCCGGTCGATACCGTAATCAGATGCTGAAGTTCCTGCTGGCTAATCTGATCAGCCATTTTGTTGTTCGAATTGGTCTGACTCATATATTACCCCTGTTTTTCAGCAATCAGTTGCTGGATATTGGCCAGCAGCTCCGCTTCCTGGAACGGTTTACCCATATAGTGCGTTACGCCCAAGCTGAATGCACGTTCACGATGCTTCTCACCGGTACGTGAGGTAATCATGATAATCGGCAAGTCACGGTGAATATCATGGTGACGAACCAGATTGGTCACTTCGAAACCGTCCATGTGCGGCATTTCGATATCCAGCAACATCAGATCCGGTCTGACGTTTTCAAGCTGCTCGATCGCATCCACACCATCTTTGGCAGTCACAATATCATAGCCTTGACGTTCAAGCAGACGCGACGTCACTTTACGTACAGTTACCGAGTCATCGACAATCATTACCAGACGACGTGCATTTGCATTACGCGAACCATCACGCTGATCATTGAGCTGTTTGACACGCTGTGTCGCCTGAATCTGACGGGCAACATTCTGTCCATCGAGAATCAGACAGACCTGACCATCACCCAAAATCGTAGCACCGGCCACCACTCTGACATTGGCAAACTGCTGTCCAATCGGTTTCACCACAATCTGCGCTCGAGAACCGACCAGCTGATCGACCAGTAAGGCAATGGTCTGACCACTATTTCCTTTGATCAACAGCACCGGCAATGAATGCCCAACATTATTCAGACGTGGAATTGGCTGGTTGCCAACAAACTCAGACAGATAACGCAGCTTATAGTTTGCGCCATCGATCTTGAAATAGTCATCTTTACTGTTGAAATAGCTTTCCAATATAGTCGGCGCAATACGTACAATTCGGTCAATCTGCGCCAGTGAAATCGCATATTGCTGATCGCCCACTTTCACCATCAAGGCATCGCTGACCGCCACGGTCGTCGGTACGCGAATCGTAAAGATGGTGCCCTTGCCTAGTTCCGAGCTTACTGACACATGGCCGCCAAGAGATTTGATTTCACTTTGCACCACGTCCAGACCGACACCACGACCAGAAATCTGGGTCACTGCTTTCGCGGTACTGAAACCAGGATGGAAGATAAATTGCAGGATTTCTTCCTGATCAATAACTTGATCCGCTTTGATCAGATCCAGACTCATCGCTTTTTCACGAATCTTCTCCGCATCGATCCCCTTACCATCATCACTAAAGGACACGATTACATCGGTTCCCTGACGACTGATGTTCAAGACAATCGAACCCATTTCCGGCTTGTTCAGTGCGATACGATCTGCAGTATCTTCCAGACCATGGTCAATCGCGTTACGCAGCATATGCTCAAATGGTGTGACCAGACGCTCGAGAATGTTACGATCCAGTTCACCTTCGGTATTCTGTACGATCAGTTCTGCAGGACGGTTCAAGGTGGTCGAGGTTTGACGCACAATACGCTGTAAACGCGGCAACATCCGGTCAAATGGGACCAGACGGGTACGCATCAGGCTTTCCTGAATCTCGGCCTGAATACGGGATTGTTGCAATAACAGTCCTTCGGTTTCGCGAATCTTGTCGGCTAAGGTACTCTTGAAGTCGACCAAATCTGATGCAGATTCTGCCAGTGATTTGGACAGCTGGTTTAGAGAGGAATATTGGTCCATTTCCAGCGGGTCAAAGTCGGCATAGCGCGAGTTCTCTGAACCATGTTTGGCAATAATCTGTGATTCCAGCTCGCCTTCCATTCGACGTAACTGATCAGCAAGACGCTTGATCGCCAATTCCATCTCGTTCAAGGTATTGCCAAGCTGCCCTAGGTCCATCTCGATACGCGAACGGTTAATCGAGTTCTCACCGGACAGGTCAATCATCTTCTCGACCAGATCAGCAGAGATACGGATCATCTCGTTATTGCTATCGCTGGTGCCGCTATTCGCCCACTCACCCATCATCTGTGGCGGTTCAGTACCATCACCTTCAACAAAGCCGAAGTCGGTGCTGACCACCAGATTATCTGTTTTCGCCAGACGCTCAGGCAATTGCGCAGTAACGTCCACATAAGCAATCTTTTTCAGACTGCTGTACAGCTGATCAAAACCGTTATAGTCATGCTGGAAAATCGCCTGTCTTAACCAAACCAGCGTTTTCTGCAATAAGCCATCATAAGCATTCGAGTTAAATTGGTAGACCGCAAACTGTTCGAAAGTCGTTTCCAGCTCATAGGCAATACTGGCCACTTCTTCAACATCAATCATACGTGCGCCACCCTTGATACTATGGGCAGCACGCTGTAATTGCAGCAATAAACTACGGTCACTACGCTGATCAAACCATTGATTGAGGAGCTTCTCGGCATTCGCCAGAATCTCTTCGGATTCTTCCAAGAAAGATTCTTCAACAATCGATTTCAGTTCGTCTTCTTCAGAACGTTCTACTGGTATGTCTTCAGTAGCCTCAGGAGATTCCAAGATTTCCAGTAATTCTTCAGCTTCTGCCAGATCAGTTGCAGGATGTTCAGTCGTTGCTGACTCTTCAAGTTGCGGCTCAGAAATTGATGTCGCTTGGACCTCTGCAACTTCAACTACAGTATTCGCGCTCTCCGCAGCAGCAACAGCTTGTCCAGACACCAGCACCTGAATATTTTGCAGAATCGCAATCGCTTCTGGTGCAGGATAATCAATACCGTCTTCTCGAATGGATTGAATACGATCGGAAACGTTATCCTGAACCAGACGAATAATCTGGATTAAAGCAGGTGTCACGGCAATTTGCTGACGGATCACCCGCTCATAAATACTTTCCAGTTCATGTGCAATCAAACCGATATGCAAAGCTGCAATCATGTTTGCACCACCTTTTAAGGTATGCAAATGACGCATCAGATTGTTCAGTGAGGTTGTATCGTCCTGTTTTTTACTCCAGGTATTCAGATCTTCATCAATCCCTGCCAGCAATTCATCCGCTTCTTCCAGGAAGATACTTAATAATTCTTCATCAAAATCACGGTTGGTTTCAGTACTTTGCTGCTGTTGACGATCCGCAGCGATACGTTGGCTCAAGCCAGCAAAATCCACACTACCAGTCGCGACAGTTTCAGCCACCTGTGTGCTCTCTGAGCTTAGCTCAACATTCTGATTGCTAGTATCTTCAGCAAATATCTCGAGATCCTGCTGCACAAATGCAGACAGTTCACTGAGTATTTTTTGAATCTCATCATTCAGAATGACGCGCTGTCCTGCGGCCAAGGTATCAAATAAATGAATAAATTCCTGGTGCGCCTGTGCGAACAATTCATAGGCATAATCGCTATTTAGCAGTACTGGCTTTTCAAGCAGCGCATCATAAGCCGATTTCAGATCGGCAGTGAATTCATGAATTCCCTGCGCTGCCCGGCTTTCTGTATGTGCTAGCAATTCTGCAGCCTGCTGGCTGAGTGCCTGAATATATTCCGGATAATCGACTTGGGCGCGTTTATCAAATTCAAACTCGGCATCCAATAACAGATCAATATCCAGCTCAACCAGTTTGGACACCAAGCCTTGCGTCTGAATGCTATTGGTTTCAGTAACTGCAAAGCCATAATCATGCCAGACACGCTCAAAGGTGGCGTATACCGCATCCAGTTTTGCAGTATTGCCCTGACGTAGCAGGTGCAGATAGTCACTCACGAACTCCGCATACTGAATCAGCAAAGCAGTTTCTTTTGAAGTAGAAGCAATTTCATCCTGTAGCAAAGTTTTGAACAGATGTTCCACCTTGGAACTGGCTTCAAAAATCTGCTCAATCTGCGCCATCGATGAACTGCCGCGCAAAGTATGAATCGCACGAATCAGCGCATTATAATCTTGTGATTTTTCATCTTCAGTGCGAAGGAAGGTAGCAATCGTATCCAGATGCTCTTCTGCTTCTTCAATAAAGATCGCCACAGTTTCTTCGATATCACTGCGAACCGGTACTTCTACTGGCGCTATTGTTAGCTCAACTTCACTTGGCTCATTGTCTGCAAGCTCAAGACCTGTCATCTGACCTTCAGCGGTCAAATGATCTGCCAATGCCAGTAATTCTTCCAATGCAGGTTCAGGCGAAATTTGTTGTTGTAATTGTTGTCCCAACAGCACCATTGGACGCAGATCGAGATCCAATTGCTGTACATGTTTGAATTTTGGATATAAAGCATATTGATAGACATTCAGTACCGCTTGGGCAAATTTCTGTACCGTCGGTGTTAGCTGAATCGAACCGGACAAAACCCGGTTTAGGGTATCTTCAACCGCCCAGGCCATTTCCCCTGCCGATTTTGCCCCGACCATGCGGCCTGAACCTTTCAGGGTATGAAAATGGCGGCGAATGGTCTTCAGATTTTCTTGATGATCTGGATTGCTCAACCATTCTGGAAATAAAGCATTTAACTCAACGAAGATCTCTTCGATTTCCTCAACAAAAATTTCAAGAATTTCTGCATCTTGGTCAAGATAACTATCTTCAGGAAGCGTTGTCGTTTCAACTAAATTTTTTAATATTTCTTTCATAGCTCATGCTTCTTACGTTATGCCGCCAAGAAGGGCGCTCAAACTTAATTGTGACCGTCACGCGATACCTAACGTATGAAGTTAAGTACATCTTGTCGAGGCTTTATCTGTATTTTCTGAATGTGTCTCAACCGCGGTCAAGACACATTTCCCCATCATGTCTGACTTTATTCTGGTAGTTTAAAGTCAGATACAGATTCACGTAATGCATCGGCCATGTTTGCCAGTTCAGATACCGAACGTGCTGTATCGAAGGTTGCACTGGTAGTTTGCGAAGTAATTTCCTGTACGACATTCATCGTGGTTGCAATATGACCTGCAGATGCTGACTGTAGTTTCGCAGCATCAGAAATGTTCGCAATCAGTTTCGCCAGGTTGTTCGATACCGTTTGAATCTCATCTAGTGCTACACCGGCATCTTTAGACAAGTTCGCACCACGTACAACTTCCGATGTAGTTTGTTCCATCGAAATAACGGCTTCGTTGGTATCCGTTTGAATGGTTTTTACCAGGCCTTCAATCTGCTTAGTTGCAGAAGCTGAACGTTCCGCAAGACGCTGTACTTCATCGGCTACGACCGCGAAACCACGACCTGCTTCACCGGCCATCGACGCCTGAATCGCTGCGTTTAATGCCAGAATGTTCGTCTGGTCGGCAATATCGTTAATCAAGGCTACGATGTTACCAATTTCCTGAGAAGATTCACCCAAACGTTTAATACGTTTTGAAGTTTCCTGAATCTGTTCACGAATCGTGTCCATACCCTCAATTGAGCGATGTACAACATCTGCACCGTTTGCAGCAATTTGTACTGAACGCTCTGCTACCACTGCTGATTCATCGGCGTTGGCAGATACCTGGTCAATCGACAGTGCCATTTCGTTAATCGCTGCAGAAGCACCGGCAATTTCTTGTGCCTGATGCTCAGATGCTTCAGCTAACTGGTTGGTAATGCTTTGTGTAGTCGCGGTGTATTGCGCAACTTCTTGTGAAGTTTCAGTAATACGCGATACCAGGTCACGTAACTGATCGATCGCAAAGTTAATCGAGTCGGCAATCGCACCAGTAAAGTCTTCAGATACTGTTGCATATGAACGCAAGTCACCATCTGCAAGATCGGCAATCTCATCCAGTAAGCGCAAAATCGCATTCTGGTTACGGTCATACTCTTCTTGTAAACGGCCTACACGCTGCTTGTCCGACAAGCCACGCAGAGAAAGCAACTTGAATACACACAGCAAGAAACCGACTAATAATGCGATCAGAAGGACTGCCGGAACAACCGTTTTAAGACCTGAGTTACCCGATAATTTATTCAGGTTGTCCAAAAGCACATCAGATTGAGAAAAAATAGATGCGGCTGCCTGACGAACTTTTACGATCTGTGTAGAGTTTTTCAGAATAATCGCTGATGCAGATTCCAGTACGTCATCATATTCAGCCTTGATGCCTTCCAGAGATTCACGCAGGGTTGGATCAGCAATACGCTGTACACCCAGTTCAGCAGAACCATTTAACTGTGCATTCAGATAAGAACCAAAAGTTTCGGTATCGGCACTGAAGTCATCCGCAGATTCACGTGAACCATCATTACCTGTCAGTACCAAACTGATTGAACGTAAGATACGTTCTGCAATGAATACCTGGTTTTTGGCAATAACCACCTGGTTCGATGGCATATCTTGACGTGCCATCTGGTCGACCATCAAGTTATATTCCGCCTGAATCCCCGGAATCGCTTCACCAATCGCGATGTTGGTGTCGTATAACTGGTTAATAATCTTTTGTTGCGAGGTAATCAGATCAATACTGCTCGACACTTCTGTCCACTGTTTATCAACAGCTTGCAACGCATCATTGTTAGAGTGAATACTTTTAACTGTCTCAAGATTTTCAGCAAAAGCTTTTTGCGAGTCAGTGAGGTTCTTCATGACCTCAGGCGTACCCGAAGCTGTCGCTTCAGTCGCTTGGCGCGAAATCGTTTGCGAGAGGAGACGCAAATCACCCAGACTTTAAGTGAGTTCGTTGGTACGTGGAACACTATAAAAAAGATACAATAAAGTGATCAGTGCGGCTAAAAGACAGCCTGCTGCTCCATAGATCAGCGGTTTTGATTTTTCACTATCACCAAATACACGTGATAACTGATCTACTTGCGTTTGAATCTTAGCTAAAAAAGCATTACCGCCTTTGCGGCCAGTGCTCTCACCTGTATTTTTCTTTTTAAGTTTAAAGCCCATGCAGCCTCTCCCCGGTTGACGCCTTGCTTACTTTCGAGCGCGACATTTAATTTATAAATTTTATAGATGCGTTCATAAATTTTGGATTTTGCAACAGACGACTGAATAAAAACACATGCCACTGCTGGTTGTGCTGATGGAAAAACCCCTGACAATATTCTTGTAAGTTTTTATCCAATTCAGATTTCTTCGAAAAGAAACTTTTCTTATTGAAATGTTGTATACCCAAAACTTGATCTACGACCAAACCCACATACTGGTCATTATGGTTGATGCATAATACTTTTTGAGTCGGTGAAAATTGACTGCTCTGCCCTGATACATACTGCGTCAGATCAGAAACCGATAACAGTCTTCCCCGGATATTCGCCAGACCCAACACCCATGCTTGTGTCTTGGGTACCGGCGTATATTCTGGGGGATAAATCACTTCTGATACCTCCCCCAGCGGGGCAACAAAATATTGCCCCATCATCTCAAAAGCAATGCCCGACCATCGGTTAACTTCATTGCCATTGGAAACGTAGTTTTTATTCCCCCGTTTCGCAATGCGAAGCAATTCGATAAATCCATTTGCTGCCATAGAGCTTATCCTGCATTGAGGTGCTGCTTAATTACATCTATTAATTGTTTTTCATCGACTGGTTTTATTAGATAATCCGCTGCGCCTTGACGCTTGCCCCATACACGGTCAGTGGCCTGATCCTTGGTACTGACAATCACGATTGGAATATGTTTGGTCGTTGCACCACGTGCAATCTGACGGGTTGCCTGAAAACCATTCACACCCGGCATAACCACATCCATCAGAACTAGGTCCGGCAATTCTGCCTGTGCCATGGTGACGCCATCTGCGCCATTGGCTGCTTCAATCACCTCAAAGCCATGTTTAGAAAGAATCTCTCTAAAGCGAAAAGTTTCTGTCGGTGAGTCATCCACAATTAGGATACGTGCCATGCCAATTCCCCAAAAAAATCAAATATTAAGCACTAATATGGTTACGGATTGCATTGAGCAATTCATCTTTACTAAAAGGTTTGGTCAGGTATTCATCTGAACCCACGACACGACCTTTGGCCTGATCAAATAAGCCATCTTTACTTGATAGCATAATCACAGGAATATTCTGGTAATTCTGAGAGTTTTTGATTAAGGCGCAGGTTTGGTAACCATCTAGGCGCGGCATCATAATATCTACAAAAACGATATCTGGATTTGCTTCGGCAATTTTTGACAAAGCCTCAAAACCGTCTACTGCAGTAATGACCTCATAACCTTCGCGTTGAAGAAGAGTTTCCGCAGTACGACGAATGGTCTTTGAGTCATCAATAACCATAATTTTTAGATTTTGGAATTTATCGTCCATTTGTTTAACCCTTCCCATTTTAGAAACTATATGCCATAAGACTCCTCATAGGATTATTTTATTACGATCGATAAACATTTTTAACATAAAGTCACTTGTATTATCAATGAACATTTTCTACACAAGTAGACAAAATCATTTATTTTTAATAACAGCTTCACATTTTCTTATCGTTATTGGTTTTTTTTTGACTAACGGTAGTTTTTTATTGATAAATTTAAGTCTAATATAACAAGATTATTAGGGTCTGTTGACAGGCAGAGTAAAACTTGAAGTGCGACATAAACCACCTAATTAATTTAAAGGGTTTATGGAGTATATAAAATTGTCATACCATCATCTTAACTTTGAAGATCGTACTGCATT
>NZ_JBBCWZ010000069.1:0-15089 GCF_037145695.1 Acinetobacter sp. USHLN143 | reverse complement strand
GAACACTCTTCAACTGCTCTCGGAATATTCAATAGATGAACTCAATGAGATAGCCACAATGGCATTAGGTATCTCATAGATGTGTAGATACCTATGCCTTTTAGGAGAGGGCTAGGGTGAGGTTAAGTATTTAATAAGTTCCCTCTCTCTAACTCTCTCCCAAAGGGAGAGAAAATTTTCTTTTGACTGATCTAATTATATTAGGATTCTACAATTAAGCTTCAGCGGGCTGTTCCAGCTTCTTCAATTTCATATCAAACAGGAATGGACCGAAAGGCAGAATCGAAGCGATTAAACCCATCACAAACATGCTGAGAGACCATTTCTGTTTTTCACATACTGCGAATAACACCACCAGAAACAGCACAAACAGTACCCCATGACCCATACCGACATATTTGACCAGAATCGGATTATCCATCATATATTTCACTGGCATCGCGATAAATAACAGCAGCAGGAATGAAATCCCTTCAAGCAAACCGACCAGACGCAAAGTTTTGATGTTCATAATACATATTGATTTAACCGAATTGGTTTTGAGTGTACCGAATATCACCTGAATATTGAATCTTAATAATAAAAATATATTCAATATTTTTAATAAGTTATAACCAAGTAAGGCAGTTGGTTATTTAATCTCGGCACCTAGTAATTCATGACGTAATTTTAGTAATTCCGGTAAGGTTTCCAGCAATAAACTGATCTGTTTCAGCACCAAAAGCAGATGTGCTGACTGGTTTTCCTGGGTACTTAAGCGTTGAATTTCTGCCAGTTTATGATCGATGTCGTAGGTAGCTAAAGGCTGTTGTTGCAGCAATACCCCAGTTAAGGTTTGCTGACACCAGCGCATTAAAACCAGAATTTGTGCATCAGTAACCTGCTCACGGTGACTCCCCAATGCTGCAATATAGCTGAGCTGGCTATGGCTATAAACCAGATAGCGAAAGGCACTTTTGACCAGTTGCGGATCTGGATTCGGTTCGGTACTCAGGCTTGAAATCATGCTGGATAAATCAATCTGTGCATTGTGGGCCAGACGCCGTGCAGTCCTGTAAGCAATACTGTTATCTTTACCGTTTTGATATTGCTCGACCACTGCAGCAAAATAGTCCAGTGTAGCAAGCGATGATTTTTTAATATTGCTGGAAATATTGCGAAAATTCCAGTCAGGCCAGATCCAGCTTACTGCCATCCAGGCAATCAGACAGCCTATGAGGGTATCAATGATACGTGGCAAAATGATCGCGTAACCGGCACCTTTCAGGTTGAAGATCAGGAGTACCATCAATGTCGCCATGAGAGTGGCCATGGCATATTTTTTGGAACGTAGATAGAAAAAACCGACACCAAAAATTACTGTCAGGAGTAACTGACCTTCGACACTTGGTACAAAATACAGAATGGGAACACCCAGCATGACCCCCAATAATGTTCCTAGGGTCCGCAATTTGAGCCGGCTTTTGGTGGCAAAATAACTGATCTGACAGACAAACAGGCTGGTCAGTAAAATCCAGTAGCCATTTTTTGCAAAGGGCAATAATGAAATGGCATAGCCGACTAGAAACACAATGGCAATCCGCACCGCATGCCGAAAGAGTGCCGATTGTGAACTCAAGTGCGGTTTGAGTTTCAGCCAGAGATCTGTGCTATCGCGAATATCATCATCAAACAGGCTCAGGTCATCAAAATGCTGCTGATAGCGTGGCTTATACAGTGCCTGTTGATCATGCAGGTGTTGTAACTGCTCATGTACACTCAGCAGATTGGCCAGAATAAGCTGTAAATTTTTAACTTCAATATTCTGTGGGTGTTGGGCAATCCAGTCCTGCATCGATTCCTGTAAATGTTTTAATGCCTGTTCATCATCTGCAGACAGATAAAATTTTTCATTGCGCAATACACATTCTGCCAAATGTTGACAGGCAAGGGCTTGCAGACGGATATTTTTCTGAATCCGGAAAATCAGGTCAGTGCGGCTAAAATGCTGTTCGATCTGTTCATAATGTAAATAATTGGCCGTGGCCTGTTCATGAATATCCTGCATCAGAAAATACAGATTCAGCCAGTAAATGGTATTGCGATTGGCACGCGAAGCTTTGAGTCGAGTCAATAGTGAATCTTTGCTGCGGTTAAAACTCTGAATGACTAAAGTATTTTTAAGTGACAACTCATAGAGCAGGTTTTCAACATTTGGATGCTGATCCGGATCAAACAGTTTGGCTTTACTCAGCAGTAAATCTGACATGTGCTGCAAGCTTTGTGCGAGATTTTCCTGAACCTGCAAAGTAGGACGCAGCAGAAAAAATAGAATAGACGTCAGGCCGTACCATAGCGCCCCAATGACAAAATAAAGTGGCTGTTCATACCAGTGCTGATATTCGCCCAGGCCGAACATGGTATAGATTGACAGTAAAATGGTGCCAAATGAAATTGTGGCATAACGTTGGCCTAAGGCACCCATTAGAATAAACAGCGCACTCGACAGGGATAGCCACAGTGCAAACCAGAATTTATGCGGAGCAAGAAATTCCAGAATGCTGCTGACACTAAAAAACAGAATGATGACCAGTAACAGGTTGCGCAAACGCAGGCTTAGCCGGTCATCAAAATCAGTCAGTGCCGTGGCAATTGCCCCTAACGTTACTGGAACGATCAAGAACTCATAACCCAGAAATTTCAGACCGAAAGTGGTACCTAAAAACACCAGCAGGATCTGCAGGCAATAAGTCATCAGCGCACTGGACTGAAAGGGCAGCAGGACAGGTTTTATAATTTTAACAAAAGTAGCAGTCGCAGGTCGGGCAGCATTCACAAGGACAGGATCCGGAAAGTAAAAACGCAAAGTTCTGAATGCAATTTAGACGCCAAAATAAAAGAAAAATCCATGAAAAAAACGAGCATAGTGCCCGTTTTTTCTATTTAGTCATTGGCATGAAGGTGTTTAGATCACACCACAGGCAATACGTTCACCGCCGCCGCCCAAGGGTAATGGGTTGTCGGAATAGTTATCGCCACCGGCATGAACCATAATCGCACGACCCTGAACATCAGCCAATTTCAGACGTGGCGCAAGCAGGGTCACACGTGCAGTTCCGTCAGTATTGACTTTCAATGCGGGTAAATCACCGAGATGACCGGTCACTGGTGTACCGTGATGTGGAGCCTGATTTGGATTGTAATGGCTACCTGCAGCCAGTGCTGCGCCCATCTTGCCGTCTTTCATGGCAGGTGCGCATGAACCATTTTCATGAATATGGAAACCACGTTCACCCGCAGGAAGTTGTTTCAGGTTGGTACGAATAACCAGACCGGCTGGGCTGTCACTGAGTAATACGGTACCAATCTCTTGGCCCACACCTTGAGCAGTTACAGCATTCACAGTTACTGCTCTGACCACTTCATTTGATGGAGAGGTTGATGCACAACCGGTAAAAAGTGCGGCGCTTAACGCGCAAAGTGTCGTAATTTTAAACAATGAAGACATGATTTTGGCATCCTGATCTTTATTCTGTTTTGTGAGTTCATTTAAACAGAGCAAGATCAGAAGCTCTATATAGAATCAGTACTTAAATGTTTTGTTTTGTTTAAGTCAATTCTCTCTATGCTTTAAGGCGCTTTGGGCGGTGTGTTCTTGGTTTCTGGATCAATCTCATGTGCCATGGTGGCTTTAGGCATCATCAAAGGTTCATTCAGATTACTTTCATGTAACCATTCACGCCAGATTGCAAGCAGCACAGCCAGAATCACCGGGCCAATAAACACTCCGACCAGACCAAAACTGGCAATACCACCCAAGACTCCAAACATGATCAGCAGGAATGGAATCTGGGTTGCACCAGAAATTACCAGTGGACGAATCACGTTATCGGCAGTACTGACAATACAGACACCCCACACCATGACCCCGATAGCCTCAATGGTTTGTCCTTGTGAAAACAGCCATAGCGCCACCGCACTATAGGCGAGGGGCGGACCAAAGGGAATCAGGGCAAAAATAAAGGTCACAATGGTTAAAACCATCGGATTCGGCACACCTGCAACAAAATAGCTCAGACCAGCCAATAAGGATTGTGCAATTGCGGTCAAACCGACGCCATATACTACGGCACGTGTAGTCGCAGAAATGGTGGAAAAATAATGATGTACACGTGGACCGACCACCATTTCAAAGGCTTTACGCACCTGATTTAAAATGGTCTGACCATCACGGTAGAAGAAAAACAGCGAAAGTATCGCAAAACATAATTTAAAGATGTTTTTACTAACTTCATTCAACACCACTTTGCCGTAATTCAGATGGCCTTGAATCCAGGTCGATATCGACAGTGCAATACTCTGCGGATCAGTGTTAATTTCATTTAAGGTTCGGGTAATTTCCTTGCCGACAATCGGAAGCCCGCGAATAAAATCAGGGACATTCAGGTGACCGGAAAAGACCTGTCGCTGCAATTCAAAATACAGGTTACGACCTTCGTGCTGCAGCATGAAAATGGCGAAAATAAACGGCAGACCAAAGACCAGAATCACGGCCAAGATCATTACGGTTGCACTTAATGTCGGTCGATTGCCGCATAGGCGTAACACCGATTGATACAAGGGCCAAGTCATATAGGCAATAATGGCTGCCCAAACTACAGGAATGATGAAATACTTGAGTATATGAAAACTCAAAAAAATTAGGATAAAGAACAATCCAAATAATAAGACTTTTTGTAATGTAGGCGCGTACTGTTGCACTGAATTTAATGACTCATTTTTTAGGTCGTGTTCAGGCATATTAACTGAAAAAAAAGCGATCGAAAATGATAGCTAGCCAAGTAGCGAGATTATTTTCCCAAAGCTACACCGCGATTCAGATGATTGACTCAAAACCACTGACTCGGATCATCAATAATGGCATTCAGTACCGGTTGCCATTGAGCCTGCAGCTCCCGATAGATTTTCTGAGGTTTATCAAAGACGGACAGGCCTTCCATAGCCAGTCGGCTATAAGGGGCACGTTCCGAAATCCAGGCCACTGGCTGCTGGTCGATCTTGTCAAAAAACTGCTGTATGTCCTGATTGCTGGCTGCATTTGCTTTGGTGCGATTGGCCAAAAGTAAAATTTCAACCTTGCCCTTACGGATGCGTTTGATGTCCTGCAAATGTTTGAGAAAACGGCGGGTCGAATCGATATCAAAAAAAGAAGGCTGGATCGGGATGATAATCGCATGTGCTTCACTGATCAGCTGTTCGGCATGATCATCGGTCAAAGCACCTGGTGCATCAATAATCAGGTATTCGATCTGTTTCGGCGCATCACCAATGGACTTGCTATTGCGCCAGTCCAGACTTTGGATCTGCGCTGCCTGTGCCGGACGATGCTTGAGCCATTGCAATGTTGATTTCTGGTTGTCGGCATCGGCCAATGCCACCTTATAACCCTTTTGTGCGAGTGCTGACGCCAAACTAATGGCTGTCATGGTTTTGCCACAACCGCCTTTCTGATTCGCAACTAAAATTGTTTTCATGACTCAAGGTGATTTTATTCTGTTCCGGCCTAGCATATCATTCTTTTCAAGTATGCAAATGGCCGAATTCCTCAACTTCAGTCGAATGCGATGCTATAAAAATCAGGCAAATTAGGAAGATTGAATGTCCATATGGATGGCCATGTTGATTGGCGCATGTATCGGGGTGGTATTGACCACTATTATTTTAAGTCAGACGCGCAATGGACGGATCAAGGCCGAATATGAGCAGTATATTGCCGAGCTGGAACTAGAGCATCAGCAGTCCCTCATTGCCGCGCAAAAACGCAGCGTGAATACCAGCCGTGCAGTTCTCAAAGGAAAAATGGCGGAACAGCTCGCGCCGATCATGCCGGAATTTCAATATCTGCCGAGTGATGCCAAGTTTTTGGGTGATCCGGTGGATTATGTGGTCTTTGATGGTTATACCGATTTTCGTGATGGCGAAGGCGACGCTGAAGATATTGAAGTGGTTTTGATTGACATTAAAAGTGGCGGAGCACGTCTGACCAAAGGCCAGCAAGCCATTGCCTGTGCGGTTCAGGAAGGGCGGGTACGTTTTGAAACCATTCGGATTGATTTTCAGGATTGACCAAAATCCAGTGAAGAATAAAAAATTATGCAAAAATTACTGATCACTGCGCTGCTGTTTATGCTAGGACTCTGGGTGTGGAATGAATTTTTTCGTGCCATTCCGCATCTGCAAGAAAAGGGCGTACTTAAAAACTTTAAAGTAGAACCCGTTAAGCGCATTTCCGCGACTTATATTGTGCATGATCACCGTTTCGTAAAACCTGATCGTCGGGTGCTGCATCAGGCCAGCCCTGTGGTGGGGCATTTTAATGATCTGGCCTATCTGAGTAATATTGATGTGCTGTTGCTGACTCAACCGCTGCCCGCTATACAGGCAAAACTGGAGTTTGATGAAGCAAAACGCTGCTATCAGCTCGAAGGACAAACCAATAAAGCGGAGCGTGACTTCGTCAATACGCATGTACAGTATTTTAGTCTGATTGCTGCCACTGAAAAAATTGCCGATCAGATTCGCCGGCTAAAATCGGGGCAGAAAATCACGCTCACTGGTGATCTGGTGACAGTTCATTCAGGCACGACTGGACAAGAATTCCGGGTCGGGACGGGCTCTGAATATCGTGCTCATTGTCAGTTGCTGCAAGTAACCCACCTTCAGCCACACTAAATATAAGATGGTCGTAAATTAGCTTCCTAGTTTACGAACACGTGCTAACAACATACGTTGGCCAATCTTGGGTATACCTTCCGCATCTACATAATTTAAAGTTTCTATTTCAAAACCGGTTTCCAGCAAGGCGGTCTCAATATCCCGATTCAGATGACAGCCATCTGCGACTTTCTTTTGAATGGGAGTGAGTAAATGTTGTAGACGCTGAATATTTAAATTTTGTCGATTCAGAACATGTTCGACCACATGTAAAGTCCCACCCGGTTGTAGCACACGATAAATTTCCTGCAGGCTCTGTTCCAGCTCTGCAATACTACAAAGCGTCCAGGTAGATACAATATTTTCCAGACTATTTTCGGCAAAAGGTAAAGCTTCTGCACTGGCCTGAATATGTTCGACCTGAAAAGCGGCCTGTTGAATTCGTGATTCTGCCAGTTTGAAGATCGTCGGGTTTGGTTCTAGTGCATAGACCTTATCAACCGATTGATAAAAAGGCAGATTAAGGCCGGTACCAAAACCAATTTCCAGTACTTCACCGGAAATATCCAAAAGTAGTTCACGACGCAAGTCCATCAAGGATGGTGTTTGCATCACCTGATTCAGCAGATGCGGAAAGATATGTTGTTGATAAAGTTTATACAGCATTTGAGTTATTTTAATTTGATGGAAATACGTTCTAGCTTAACTGAAAAATAAAATGACAGGCATATATCGAGCTGACTAAATACGTGCAGTTTGTTACCAAGTTCAACTGTTTATTCATTAAAAAATCCGTAAGATCAAGGAAGATATCCTTAAAACGTTTGATCAACTTGATTAGGATTAGATTAAAAATTATGTTCAAATACGTTAAACATTATGCTTTGCTGGCCAGCCTGTTGCTGCCTATTTCGGGCTATAGCTCGGTCGACCACAATATTGCCAAAGGTTTGCCTCCTGTCGTTAAAGGCCAGTCAATTTCGGTCTTGCAGCCTTTTAAAGGTGATTTTCGTATTCTGGGTTCCAAGGTTTATAGTTCTGACCCGCAAGCCAAATTCTCTCCGATTGATTATGCTGTCAGTTGGGGGCTGTTTGCCGAACCTGAAATTGCTCGACATATCACGGTCAATCAATATGACCGCTATTTGAACTGGAAAATGGATCGGGTGCCAGTGCCGGTAGAACAAGCCAAGCAGATGGTGTCCAATATGCATATCATTCCTGCCAATCCTGAAATTGCCAAGGAAATTAAAAAGGTAAAGCGTGGCGATCTGGTACGTATGCAAGGGGAGCTGGTTGAAGTGCGTGATAAAGATCTGGTCTGGAAATCGTCCTTAACTCCGACCGATACGGGTGATGGTGCTTGTGAGGTTTTCCGTGTCAGTTCCATTAAATGGATTGAAAAAGTCGGTAAAAGCTAAAACAGGCATCCTATACACTTCTGAGTTGCATAAAAAAACCGCTCCTTTGAGCGGTTTTTTATCTGCTTAGGACTTACTTCGCAGTTAAAGCCTGACCTTCAAAGGTAATTCCATCCCAGCCATTGAGCATAAACTGGCGGATATTCTGATGATCAGTCGCCTCTGGCGTCGCGAGTACAGAAGCATAATGTTCGGCAAACAGGCTTAAGGTCTGTGTCTGATCCAGACCATTCAATTGTGCAAAAGAAAAGACTTTAGCGCTGCCCTGGTTTTCTGTGGCCGCATTATTCTGCTGGCCATTTTTAAATGCAGTTGGTGTATGCATATAGCGCGATTCGATATAGGCAATCACATCTGCAAATTTTACTTCGCCTGCTGCCAACTGGGCCAATAAATCCTGTGCCATGCTATTTTTCCTGTGCCATTCATGAAAATTCGATGCGATAAATATAGCAATTTTCTTGCGAAGTTCCATGGTATTTCATTGATTTTCGGTTCAAGATAACAGTGAAATTTATCCATGCTCAATATGAAACTTTGGATAAAATAAACTTGATCAATAAATAGAACAGGAAAAAAATATGGGCTGGCTTTGGGTGGCAATGGGTGGGGCAATCGGTGCTAGTCTGCGTTATGCAGCAGGACTTTGGCTGTTCAAACCGCAAATGCAATTTCCTTGGCCCACCTGGTGGATCAATATTTTAGGCTGCTTATGTGCCGGAATTTTTTTTGCCTGTAGCCAGAAATATCCAGCACTCCAACAAGAAGCGCGTCTGTTTTTAATGGTGGGAATTCTCGGTGGCTTTACCACATTTTCCAGCTTCGGTCTGGAAAGCTTTTTGTTATTGAAACAAGGTGCTATGGGCCTAGCGCTGTTATATGCATTATCCAGCTTAATTGTCGGCATTATTGTTCTGGCACTGGGCTTTTATTTCACTTCACTCGTGTTGGCATAGAGTTAAAATAAACGCATACAAAAAGTCAGGAAATTGGAGGTCATTTCCTGACATAAACCGCGATTTAAATCTTAAGATAACCGAGGTTTTTCGGTTTTAACCCCGTTTAAAACGCCCAAAACGTTTGTTAAAGCTTGCCACACGTCCTTCATTGCTGGTCTGACGTTGCTCACCCGTATAGAAAGGATGTGATGCACTTGAAATATCTAGTGTTACATAAGGATATGTTTTACCTTGATATTCTTTGGTTTGACTCGAGTTCATCGTGCTGCCAATCACGAAATAGGCATCGGCATTGGTATCATGGAATAACACTTCACGATACTCAGGGTGGATATCTGAACGCATATCTAACTTCCTCATGATTCTTGATTAAATGTTATAATGTAACATTTGATATTTCAAGTAATCTAGGGTTACAGCGTGTAAGCCTATCGTCTCAACTTAGCTTCGACTCGGTACCAGTTCTTCAAATACATCACTTAAATCATCATGTACTTTGAGATGAATCAGGTTCCAGTATTGTCCTGAAATTGTGCGATTCACCATCAAGGTATCAGGAGAGGGCTTAAATACATCCCAATATTTCAACGAAGGTTTCAGCAACTCCATCCCATCATGATGCGCTGAGTTTTCGGCAAAATCATAGTCAGTGACCAGAGGACGCATGAGCACTTCCAGCCACTGTTCATATAATTCTTTCGGGAATTTTCCAGTTTCAGTCAAGGAATGCAGCGCATCCAGCTGTTGCTCGATCACGGGAATATTCTTCTCGCGTGCAGCATGGATCAGTTCCCTAAAATGTCCAATCACTTCAGTCGATAAGGTTTTAACGCCACCATAATCATAAACAATCACAGAGCCATCCTCACGGAAGGCAAAGTTGCCCGGATGTGGATCACAGTGAAAGCGTTTCAGATAAAAAATTTCTTGGCCAATGGCGCGGAATAGGCGGCGACCTAAAGCATTTCTGGTTTCGAGTGGCCAAGTGCTGGCAGTTTCGATACTTTCACCAAGTTCCTGGCTCAAAGTTAAAATATGTCGCGATGAATACTCATGAAACACTTTCGGAATCACAATTTTATTGTCCAGAGATTCATGGAAGGCACGGGCGATTTCCAGATTCTGGGCTTCAATTTCATAGTTCAACTCATTGTCCAGACTGTGCTGAATTTCTTTAAATAATTGATCTTGAAGTTTACGATCAATCTTTAATACGCCCATCATGCGCAGTGCCAGACGAACTTGCTTCAGGTCGCTTTCGCAGGCTTCATCCACACCAGGATATTGCACCTTGACTACAACTTGCTGGCCATTCGGTAGAGTGGCTTTATGCACCTGACCAATCGAGGCCGCGGCAAATGGCTGTTCATCAAACTGCTGGAAAAGTTGCTGTAAAGGTTTACCCAATTCTTTTTCTACCTGTGCCTGAATTTCTTTAAATGGCATGGGTGGTGCCTGACGTTGTAACTTGGCAATGGCTTTGGCGACTTCGGGCGGGAAAACGTCTTTATATTGCGAGGCAATCTGGCCGACTTTCATGACTGCGCCTTTCATCTCTCCCAAGGTATCTGCAATCTGTACCCCAATATCTTGAAATAGTTTGCTGCGCGCAGTATTTTTCTGCTCTTCATCAGCAGTTAAATTTTTAATGGAATTGGAGAGGGTTTTACCTGCAATACTTGCGGTCATTCCGGCAAGTTTCATAAAGCGACGACCGGGTGTGCTAGCCGTTTTTGCCATGCGAGATTCCTTGAAACCAACTATGAATGGATGTATTTGATCATAGGTGACAAAGGTTCAATTGCCTAGATTTAATTGTAGAGGTTGTGTTGTGATTTCCTTCAGCTTCTCCATGTTTAATGCATCATCTTTGATTTGATAAAGATTTATCTTTATCTCCTTGGCTAAACTAAAAGAATATGCCGGAATCCATCATCGTTTTAGATAAGGCTGAGTATTAATTCTGAATGTTGTTTTATGGCTAAAAGCTTAGAATAAACAGAGTGTAGTAATGAAGAAAATTCAATGAAAGTCTATCGATATTTTACTGGGAAGGATGATGTGCATTTTTGTGCGCGGGTGACCCGTGCCTTAAATGAAGGTTATGAGTTATATGGTTCACCCACCATGAGTTTTAATGGTACGGATGTGATTGTGGGGCAGGTGGTGATTAAAGATGTGGCGGATGAATCGGAGATTCCAGAAGGATTGAAGGAAGCATTAGCCGCTAATTCTTAACTTCTACATCGAAATTAGAATGCTCAAGGCTATGCTCGCATCTTTTATTTTTATGCTGTCGCGTAGGCAGCTCTTAATTTTGTCATGGCAAAAGTAACAGAACCGTTTCGTTGATCTAATGCTACTTCCCTGTATCACAGATCAACGGTGACATCCATGTCACTACCCAATATTTAAGATTGCTTGAAAGTCGCTAAGTTTTTACACCTTTAAGCTTAAACGTCTGTTATTGCTATAGAGTCGTGCCAGCAATAAAACACAGGCAACACTTAGGCCTACAATCAGGCCAACCCAAACACCGGCTGCTCCCATCTCGGTAAAGCGGGATAAATATACCCCAACCGGGAAGGCGATGACCCAGTAAGCCAGCATGGTAATCCACATCGGCCCCTTGGTATCCTGCATGCCGCGCAGACAACCTGCGGCACTGATCTGCCAGGCATCCATCAGCTGATAGGCAATGGCAAACAGAATCAGATACACCGCAATTTGGGTCACGATCATATCTGAGGTGTAGAGCGCCACGATTTCATTACGGAAAACCCAAAGCAGAATCATGGTCAGGATCGCCAGAATAGTGGCAGTAATCAGGCCGAGATATTGCACTTTACGCATGGCTTGCCAGTTCTGTTCACCATAGTAGGTGCCGACCCGAATGGTCAGGGCAATCGCCAGTGACATGGGAATCATGAACAGTTGTGAAGTGACAGAAATAGCAATTTGATGCGCAGCGACAATAGTCTCACCCAAAGGACTCAGCACAATTGCCGCTGTACTGAAAATACTGACCTCAAAGAAGATCGCCAATCCGATTGGAAAGCCAAGTTGTAAGATGCGCTTCATCCATTCCGGGTTGATTTTTTCCCAGTGAGTAAAAGGCTGGGTACGTTGATAGGCCTTATTTTTAAAGATATACAATGCGAGGGTGATGACCATTAGCCACTGTAAAATCGCCGTGGCAAAACCACAACCTGCGCTGCCCAAGGCTGGAACAGAGCCAAGACCATACATAAAGATATAGTTCAGCGGAACCAGCAAAACCAGCGCCAATAAACTAATGACGGTAACCGGACGCGGATTTCCAATCGCTTCAGAGTAGCCGCGTAAAGCTGCATACATGGTTACCGCTGGCATACCAAAACCAATGGAATGCAGGAATAAACCGGCTTTAGGTTGTAAGCTTTCCGGTACCCCTAAAAGTGGCAAAGTGGCCGGCAAGAGTTGCAAAATCAAGCCGGCAATTACCCCAAGAATCAGGGCAACCCAAAGTGATTGACGTGCAATGGTGGCAATTTTTTCAGGTGTACGTGCGCCATTGGCTTCGGCAACCAAAGGCGTCGTGGCAATCATAATGCCACTAAACAGCAGCATCACCGGAATCCAGAGTCCTACTCCGACGGCAATCGCGGCAAGATCGGTAGCAGATAGGTGACCGGCCATAATGGTATCAATCAGGCCCAGACCAGCCTGAGAAAATTGGGTCACCAGAATAGGCAGCATCAGATGAAAAAGTTTTTTTAATTCAAAACCAAAGGTTGTGACTGGTGAAACATTCGACACAAAAATTACTCATCGTGATCATGTGCTTAAATAGAAGGTTTAGCGTTGTAAAGTGAGAAGCACACCAATAAAAATTACCACGCCGCCTAAAAGACGTTGCCAGTTAACCGGCATTTTTTCATTACCCAACAATCCCAGATGATCGACCAGCATCGACATCACCATCTGACCAAAAATAATGAGACCGCTAAGAACCAGAAAGCCAAGTTTGGGCGCTGCATAAATGCTCATACTAATCGCGTATACACCCACGATTCCCCCTAGCCATAAATACCAGGGAACACTTATCAATTCCTGTAAACCGGGTTTGGGATTAGACTGAAAAAGTACGATTACGGCCAGCACTATTGTACCAATCAAAAAGGAAAAAAATGCAGCTTGAATAGGAGAATATAAATATTCTTTTAGTTGTGTGTTAATTGCAGTCTGGAGTGTCAATAAAACACCGATTGCAAAAACCAAAGGAAGTAAAATAATAAATTGAGAAGATATTTTCATAATTTTAACTGACTAATTCTATTTAAATTTTTAGACATATCACACGATCAAATTTAATTTTAGCAGTGTTGCCGCCGAGTCATGTTAAAATTCCGCTATATCTTGTAATCGTTTTTGAGTAGTTCTTTGGCTGAATTGAATCCTGCTGCTGTCCCTTTGTCCTTATATATTCATATGCCTTGGTGTGTGCGCAAATGTCCTTATTGTGACTTCAATTCACATGCGGTTCCGGATGGTCAGCTATCACTGGAATTGGAACAGGAATATTTACGAGCACTGGTGGAAGACTTTAAAACTCAGGTCGATTTTGCCCAAGGCCGGCAGATTCACAGTGTCTTTATTGGTGGGGGGACGCCGTCACTGATTTCTGCCCTAGGCTATCAATGGTTATTTGATCAGCTCAAAGCCGTTATTCCCTTTGCCGAAGGCTGTGAGATTACGCTGGAAGCCAATCCCGGCACAGTCGAACATGATCCGTTTGCCGGTTATTTGCAGGCCGGAATTAACCGTCTGTCGATTGGGGTACAGAGTTTTAATACCGAGCATCTCAAGCGTTTGGGACGGATTCACAGCAATGAAGATGCGATTTCTGCCATTGGGCTGGCACGTGAAGCTGGGTTTCAGCGGATTAATGTCGACTTGATGCATGGTTTGCCTGAACAGACTTTAGAACAGGCTTTGCATGATTTAAAACTGGCAGTGGAGCAGGGCGCAACCCATATTTCCTGGTATCAGCTGACGATTGAACCCAATACGGTATTTTTCCGGACTCAACCGATTTTGCCTGTCGATGAAGTATTGGAAGATATTCAGGAGCAGGGTGAGCTCTACTTAAAAGCTCAAGGCTTTATCAACTATGAAGTTTCGGCTTGGCGTAAAGAATTGCCTTCAGCGCATAATCTGAATTACTGGCAGTTTGGTGATTATCTGGCAATTGGTGCCGGAGCACACGGCAAAGTCACTCAGCCGGATGGCGTGTATCGGTTCCAGAAAACCCGTTTACCTAAAGACTACTTAGCCAAAGTACCTGCTGAACATCTGCAGTTTAAGCGGATTGAAGATGCTGACATGCCCTTTGAGTTTATGATGAATGCGTTACGTTTAAATCAGGGTGTGGAAGCCAAACTCTATGCCGAACGTACCGGTTTGAGTCTAGATACTTTACAGGAGTTACTGAGCTCTTTACGTGACAGAAAATTAATGGTTGATGATCAAGACCGACTTTCATGTACCGAACAGGGACATATCTTTTTAAATTCGGTATTAGAAGAATTTCTTTAATTATTTAATTTCTCCATTGTTCTAAAAGAAACCCTAATAGGAGTTTATTGGGGTTTTTTATTGCCTTAAATAAAATGCCTAAAGTCTGATTGACGCTTTCTTAAAGAGAAGTTTTCTGAGAATATTCAAAGATTAAATTAAATGAATATTATAATTTCTAGAGGGTGGGCAGGTGGATACATTATGGGCTTTTCAACAGATGGATTTAACCGATACCCGATTCTTTATTTTTGATAGTAAAAGTGATCATCTGGTTTATGAAGATCGGGACTTTAAAGAATATCATTGGGATCAGTCTAAATATAATCGAGTCAGGGAAGGGGATTTCTTTTTGGTGGTGTTTCAAAAAGTATGCTGAAAAAAACAATATGGCTTTTGATAAAATAGAGGTATGAAAATAACGCTACAAATCAAATGTCCTACCTGTCTAAGTAACAAT
>NZ_JBBCWZ010000068.1:0-15705 GCF_037145695.1 Acinetobacter sp. USHLN143 | reverse complement strand
GAGTTTATTTCGCTATGGTTTAGACTATGTTCAAATGGCGATTCAGCGTTTAATTGGTTTTGGGAAAAAAGAAGAGTTTAAGGAAATTTTGGCAATTTTAAGAAGGCAGAACCCTGATAGGATAAGGGTTCTGTGAAATTTGTCGTGTACAGAGTTAATATTTATATATTCTATTTAGTACTTTAGGCTAACATTTAACCAAATAGTTGATTATTTGGAAATTTTATAGTTTTTCTGCAACTTTCATCCATCGGAAAATTGGAATTAAACTAAAAATTGCCACAATCACAATGAGGTTCAGATAATTTTGATAGCCTAAAGCATCTCCAAAAATGCCACTCAGGCTATAAAGTCCCCCACTTACCGTGGCCATCAAAGCCACCTGAAAGGTGAAATCTGTTCCTGCCAGATGCTTGCGACTGTATTGCATGACCAAGGTCAACATGACCACCAAAAGCATGGCAGAGATCATGTCTTCGGCTGCATTGACCAGATATATCATCCAGTTTTGTACTTTGTTTTGAGCTTCATACTGCGTAGCGAGCCAGGCATAAGCCATTAAGCTCAATATTTTTAGAATTGAGAAAATGATCAAACTCGAGCTGCGAGACCAGTACTTCAGACACCAGCCAGCCAATCCTGCTCCAATCAGTGCCGCAAATGCACCAAGCATGGTGATATAAAGGCCAATCTGGCTAAAGCTCAGTCCGAGATCCACCATCAAAGGTTTTAATAAAGGCCCGGATAAACCATCGGCGATTTTAAAGGTCAGTAAAACCAGAAGCCACCTCGCCAAGCTTAAATCTGACCAGAAGTATTGAAAATAGGTTTTTATATTGCTGAATGCAGGTCCTTTATCAGTTGGCGTGATAATTTTTGAATGCTGAGGTTCTCTAAAAAATAAAATGGGTAAAGTATTAAGAAAGACCAGAGCCGCCAATAATAAAAAGGTGGCTTGCCATTGCAGTAGATCGAGCAACCATAATATAGCCCCACCTCCGACAATGAATCCCAGTCGTGAACCGATGACCTGAAAGGTATTACCCCAATGTTGCTGTTCATTTTTCAGAATATTGACCGCCAGTGCATCAGTCGCAATATCCTGCGTGGCCCCGATCCCATTCATTAGCAAAAGCGTGATAAAAAACAGCAGTAAATACAGCGGCTGATTCAAGGCCTGAATCGGTAGAAACGAGAGCCCAATCAATACAGCAACTGACAGCCATTGCAAGGGAATAATCCAGCTACGGTAATGGCCTTGGGATTTCTTCCCATAACGATCGACCCAAGGTGCCCAGAATATTTTAATCGACCAAGGCAGCATTAACAGGCCAAAGCCCCCGATATGCGCCAGTGATACCCCTTCAGCCCGTAAAATGACCGGCAAGGCATGCGTCATAAATCCGACCGGAAGCCCCTGTGCCCAATACAGCGAAAACAGTAAGATATAGGTATTCCGCATATTTAGGCCAAGTCCTTCAGTTGAAAATGCATCACCAGCATTTAAGATGCTATACATTTTGCCAATGATCCGGATTTTACAAAAGTCTAATATGATCAAAAATAAAGAAAAATTCGTTTCAGGAAGAGACATAAGCAATGGCCCAGACACGTTTCCCCCAACTCCCGCCGCATGTACCAGCCCGCGGCAGCAAGCTGAGCCGGACTTTTTTCAGGCAGCTTTTCTTGGCACAGGGCTGGCGTTTGGAAGGCAAATTTCCAGACTTAGCTAAAGCTGTGGCGATTATCTCTCCCCATACCTCCAATATTGATGCATGGCTGGGTTTTAATGCCCTGCTTGGTCTCGGTATTCAGATTACGATTTTTGGTAAAGACAGCCTGTTTCGTACACCGCTAAAACCGGTTCTGGAATGGATTGGTGTGGTTCCTGTCGTCCGAGATAGTCCACAAGGCCATACCCGACAGATTGTAGACATTATTGAAAAATCGCAGCAGATCTGGGTCGGTATGGCACCGGAAGGTTCACGTAAGGCACCGGATAAAATTCGTAGCGGTTTTTATCATATTGCCAAGGCAGCTCATTTGCCGATTGTGATGTTTTCCTTTGATTATGATATCAAGACCATTCATATCCTGGGCGTGTACCATCTGACCGGTGATTATGAATACGACCTAGAACAGATTTATAAGCATTATGAAGGTAAATTCTCGGCCAAAAATCCGGACTGGGTGGCCAAGCCGTTACAAAAGCTTTTGAAAAAAGACTAGGCAAATATGGCTTTTTTTGATGTGATAGCCTGAATCTTGTTGATTTAATCACCAGTTTTTATAATGAAATTAGCCCGTTATGCCTTAATTGGCTGCCTTGGATTCAGTCTTGCAGCCTGTGATAAAGCCACTAAATCACCCACGCCTGCCACGCCATTAAAAGCCCGTGAACCTGTCGTCGCCATTGCCCTCGGTGGTGGCGGTGCCAAAGGTTTTGCCCATATTGGCGTCATTAAAGTGCTCGAATCACACGGCATCAAACCGAAAATCGTCACCGGTACCAGTGCCGGTAGTTTTGTCGGTAGCCTGTATGCCAGTGGCAAATCGCCTTATCAGTTACATCAGATTGCCCTGAATTTTAAAGAATCTGATATCCGCGATTTAACCTTGAACCGGCAAGGGATTATTGCCGGACAAAAATTGCAGGATTTCGTCAATAAGAATGTGGCGAACAAACCAATTGAACAATTCCCGATTCGCTTTGCTGCTGTTGCCACTCGTCTGGACAATGGCCGTAAAGCTGACTTTATTAAAGGCAATGCCGGACAGGCGGTCCGAGCGTCCTGCAGTATTCCGAATGTGTTTGTGCCTGCAGTGATTGGTGGAAGCAAATATGTCGATGGCGGTCTGGTCAGTCCGATTCCGGTCAAGACCGCCAAAGATATGGGAGCAGACATTGTGATTGCCGTGGATATTTCTGCCCGTCCGGATGGTAATAAGGCTCTAAATATGTGGGGCGTACTAGATCAGACCCTGAATATTATGGGACAGCAAAGCATTCATGAGGAACTGAGTCAGGCCAATGTGGTGATCCAGCCCAAAGTCGGCCATATTGGTACTTTAGACCTGAAAGCCAGTAATGCGACCATTCTGGAAGGTGAAAAGGCTGCTCAGCTGAAAATCCGTACTATTGAAAAAGCCATTAGCAACTTCAAGCAGTCTCCCGCGGCATTTAAACCGCCACGTCCGGCAAAATTTTGATGCATGAATTTTTTATATTCATCTGCGGCCGCATCTGCTACATTGAAGATCAATCATATAAAGATGATGATTAATTAAATACTTAGCGATATAGGTCACGATATGGAATTAGTTCTTGAACCTTGGCACTGGTTTGTATTAGGCATTCTTCTGATTCTGTCTGAATTACTGGTGCCCGCATTTGCTGCCCTGTGGTTCGGGATCGGTGCCATCATGGTTGGCGTCCTGTACTGGATGTTCCCGATGATGGGACTGACGACCCAGCTCCTGACCTGGATCATACTTTCTGTACTGTGTACGCTGCTCTGGTTCAAGTTTATCAAACCGCTTTCCATTGACAAGACCAAAGCCGGTCTGTCGCGTGAGGCGACCATTGGTCAAGTGGGCATGGTGATTCAGATCAATCTGGATCATGGGCAAATCCGGGTGCGCTTTCCGATGCCAGTTTTAGGTTCGGATGAATGGGAATGCCGAACTCTGGACCCCGTTCAAGTCGGAGACCGCGTTCGCGTCGTGGATATTCTGGGTAATGACCTGGTCGTACAACCTCACAGCACGAATTATCAAAATCAATAAGGTGAATAAGCTATGTCTGGTGGTTCTATCATTGTTATCGCGTTTCTGGCCTTTGTTGCGATTACCATTTTTAAAGGTGTGCGGATTGTGCCGCAAGGCTACAAATGGATTGTACAGCGTCTGGGTAAATACCATACTACGCTGAATCCAGGCCTGAATTTTGTTATTCCTTATGTGGATGAAGTTGCCTATAAAGTCACAACCAAAGATATCGTTCTGGATATTCCCTCACAGGAAGTGATTACCCGTGATAACGCGGTCCTGCTGATGAATGCCGTGGCTTATATTAATCTGACCACACCAGAAAAAGCCGTGTACGGGATTGAAAACTATTCCTGGGCGATTCAGAACCTAGTACAAACCTCACTGCGTTCGATTGTCGGTGAAATGGATCTGGATGATGCGCTATCTTCACGTGACCATATCAAGGCACGTTTGAAATCCAGTATTTCCGATGATATCTCGGACTGGGGTATTACCTTGAAAACTGTAGAAATTCAGGATATTAAACCTTCTATTACCATGCAGACTGCAATGGAAGAACAGGCAGCAGCTGAACGTCAGCGTCGTGCGACAGTCACCAAAGCTGATGGTGAAAAACAGGCCGCGATTCTGGAAGCGGACGGCCGTCTGGAAGCCTCTCGTCGTGATGCTGAAGCGCAAGTGGTACTGGCTGAATCTTCACAACGTGCAATCGACATGGTGACTTCCGCCATTGGTGATAATGAAATTCCGGTCGCCTATTTACTGGGTGAACAGTATATTAAAGCCATGCAGGATATGGCCAAGTCGCCAAATGCCAAGACTGTGGTCCTTCCTGCCGATGTATTAAATACGATCCGTGGTGTCATGGGCCGACCTAACTAATTTATCTTTTGACTTTATATATAGGCAGCCCGAGGGTTGCCTATTTTTATTGACGCAAGAAAATCTCAGCAAAGATTGTGAATTTATGGTTAAATTTCGCGTTTATTTTTGAAATCTACTGGATTTGATGTTGCTTGGCTTTCGGATTAAAGCTTTTCGCAGCTGTCTTATTCCTTGTTTCGATCTACTGTCCAACTTAAAAATGGATACCGTATGAGCTCCCTAAATCCAACCTTAATTACTTTTCTTTTCTATATTGTCGCAATGGTGGTGATCGGCCTAATGGCTTATCGCGCGACAAGCAACTTTTCCGATTACATCTTAGGGGGCCGACGTTTAGGGAGTTTCGTAACTGCACTTTCTGCAGGGGCTTCCGACATGAGTGGCTGGCTCCTGATGGGGCTACCCGGTGCGATTTATCTTTCCGGTCTGTCTGAGATGTGGATTGCCATCGGCCTGATTATTGGTGCCTGGCTCAACTGGTTGCTGGTTGCTGGCCGTTTACGCGTACATACCGAAGTCCAGCACAATGCCCTGACCCTGCCGGATTATTTCTCGAATCGTTTTAACGACCAGAAGAAAATCCTGCGTATTGTTTCGGCTTTCGTGATTCTGATTTTCTTTGCGATTTACTGTGCTTCCGGCATGGTTGCAGGTGCGCGTCTGTTCGAGAGCATGTTTGACATGTCTTACAGCACCGCGCTCTGGATCAGTGCCATTGCCACCATCAGCTATGTATTTATTGGTGGTTTCCTGGCTGTGAGCTGGACCGATACCATTCAGGCGGGGCTGATGATCTTTGCCCTGTTGCTGACGCCAATCGTAACGTTAATGGCGTTCTCGGATATGTCCCAGGTGACTTTGGCACTGGAGGCTGCTCGTCCTCAAGCAATGAATATTCTGGGTGATCTCAGCCTTGTTGCGATTATTTCTCTGCTTGCCTGGGGTCTGGGTTACTTTGGCCAGCCGCATATTCTGGTGCGCTTCATGGCTGCAGATTCAGTCAAATCCATTCCAAATGCACGTCGTATTGGCATGACCTGGATGATTCTGTGTCTGGGCGGTGCAGTCGCAGCCGGCTTCTTCGGTATTGCTTATTTCGAGCAGCATCCAGAACTGGCAAGCGTGGTGAATGCCAATCCTGAAACCGTATTTATGGAACTGACCAAAATCCTGTTTAACCCATGGATTGCAGGTGTAGTTCTGGCGGCGATTCTGGCGGCAGTAATGAGTACTTTAAGCTGTCAGTTATTGGTCTGTTCAAGCACCTTGACAGAAGACTTCTATAAATCTTTCCTGCGTAAAAATGCCTCGCAAAAAGAACTGGTCTGGGTTGGCCGTTTGATGGTACTGCTGATTGCCTTGCTGGCGATCTGGATGGCGGGTAATCCTGAATCTAAAGTTCTGGGTCTGGTGGCTTATGCCTGGGCAGGTTTTGGTGCCGCTTTTGGCCCGCTGATTATCCTGTCATTGTTCTGGAAACGCATGACCTTGAATGGTGCCTTGGTGGGAATGATCGTGGGTGCAGTCGTGGTTATTTTCTGGAAGAACCTGTTTGCAGACACTGGCCTGTATGAAATCGTTCCTGGCTTTATCTGTTCAATGCTGGCGATTGTGGTAGTAAGCCT
Source organism: Acinetobacter sp. USHLN143 (assembly GCF_037145695.1). GTDB lineage: Bacteria > Pseudomonadota > Gammaproteobacteria > Pseudomonadales > Moraxellaceae > Acinetobacter > Acinetobacter fasciculus. The sequence continues at coordinate 9,424 of NZ_JBBCWZ010000068.1, read as the reverse complement.
GATGGGTAAAGCGCCAACAGAAGAAATTACCGACCGCTTTGAAGAAGCTGAACGCCTGTATAACGAAAGCAAATAATTCTGTATCAACTAAAAAGAGGACTTCAAGTCCTCTTTTTTTATGCAGTTACTTTAAACTTTTTTAGAAAAATAATTTTTCAATCAGCTTTTACGCGTGAGCAGAAACTGGGTAATTTGCATCAACTCTTCCGCCTGACCTTCAAAATGGGCAAGTGCCGTTAAGGCTTGATCATGTAACTGCTGTGCATACGCTTGGGCCTGCTCCAGACCCATCAATGCCGGATAGGTCGATTTCTCTACCTGTTCATCTTTGCCGGCTGTTTTCCCCAACACTTCGGTATCGGAAATAATATCCAGAATATCATCCTGTACCTGGAAGGCCAGACCAATCGCCTGTCCAAACTCACGTAATTTAGGAATGGCCAGATCGGTACCCTCAAAAATAGTCACCGCCGCCATCATGATCGCGGCACTAATCAAAGCACCAGTTTTATTGCGATGGATGGTTTCCAATGCTTGCTGATCGATTTTTTTGCCTTCTGACTGCAGGTCTAAAACCTGACCATTCACCATTTTCGAAGAAGCGGTTGCCAGAATCTGCATCTGTTTCAGTACAATAGAAGCTTCTACCGCTGGCCCCTGATCAAACAGACGGCTACCCAGAATTTCAAAAGCCATAGACTGCAGGATATCACCTGCCAGCAACGCTGTATCTTCCCCATAAGCCACATGACAGGTCGGCTGGCCACGGCGCAGTAAATCATTGTCCATACACGGCAGATCATCATGGGCCAGTGAATAGCAGTGAATAAACTCGATCGCAACCGCTGCACGGCGCACTGCAGCACTATTCTGGTTGGGTTTTAATGCGGCGGTGGCATAGCATAGCGCTGGACGTACTCGTTTACCGCCAAGCATCACAGCATGATGGACTGCCGACCTTAAAGGTTCCGGAATGGCAAAGGCTTCCAGAGCGGTCAGTAAATCCTGTTGAATGCGGTGTTGTGCTTGAGTGAGTGCATGGGTTGATACGTCAGTGATAGATGACACATTCGCCTCGAATACGTAGTCCAGAAAAATAAAATGACAAGCGAATAAATGCCTGTACGCTGATCAGGCATTGTACCTAGAAATGCATTGAATTTTCAGCCATAAATCGAATTGTTCTGCTGAAATTTGCTATTCAACATCAAATAAGCAAGTCATAGATTTTAAACAATAAAAAACCACCGCATTAACGGTGGTTTTATTCAGGCTAAATGCACGCAAGGCAATTAAACAAGAACATCTTCTGGTACGCGCACCCAGCCTTCCATCAACACGCGGGCACTACGACTCATAATCGCTTTCTTCACTTTCCACTCACCATTTTCAAAACTTGCTTGTGCACCCACTCTCAAAGTCCCGGAAGGATGACCGAAACGCACCGCTTCACGCTCTACCCCACCTGCGACCCGGTTCACCAATGTTCCGGGAATAGCAGCTGCCGTACCAATGGCCACCGCAGCCGTGCCCATCATGGCGTGATGTAATTTACCCATAGACAAGGCCCGAACCAGAATATCGGTATCTGATTCAGTGACAGTTTTGCCACTTGAAGAAGTATAGCTACTCGGTGGTGCAACAAAGGCAATTTTTGGCGTGTGTTGTCGGGTTACGGCTTCTGCAATATCCTGAATCAGTCCCATCTGTTTGGCTGCATAGGCACGAATCGTTTCGAACTTTGTCAGGGCTGCCACATCATTATTGATATGATCCTGAAGCTCGGTGCCCTTATAGCCTAGATCCCCCGCATTTAAAAATACCGTGGGAATACCGGCATTAATCATGGTCACTTCAAAGCTGCCAATATTTGGCACTTCCAAAGTATCGACCAGATTGCCTGTCGGAAACATGGAACCGCCTTCTGCATCATCATCGGCTGGATCCAGAAACTCGATCTGCACTTCCGCTGCAGGAAAGGTTACGCCATCCAGTACGAAATCACCCAGCTCCTGCACCTGTCCATTTTGCATCGGCACATGCGCGATAATGGCTTTCTGGATATTGGCCTGCCAGATCCGTACCGTGCATAACCCATTTTCAGGAATACGTTCGGCATCGACCAGACCATTGGAAATGGCAAATGCTCCCACTGCCGCGGTCAGATTGCCGCAGTTACCGCTCCAGTCTACAAAAGGACGGTCAATTGACACCTGACCAAATAAATAATCGACATCATGATCAGCGTGCAGGCTTTTTGACAGAATGACCGTTTTACTAGTACTGGAACTGGCACCACCCATACCGTCGATCTGTTTCCCATATGGATCTGGGCTACCAATCACGCGTAGCAAAAGCTGGTCACGAATCCGGCCAGGCTGTTGTGCTTCTACAGGCAGGTCATCCAGCTTAAAGAAAACACCTTTACTGGTGCCTCCACGCATATAGGTTGCAGGAATCTTGATTTGGGCGGCAAAACTCATGAATTATTTCATCCTTTGACTTGTCTTTGTTTTCGTACGAGTTATTCAATATTTATATTCAAAGTATAGTATGTTGAAAGCAGAACTGCTTGACTGCCAGACCTTAGTATAAAAAAACGGCATTTGTATTTTATCCAAGAAAATAGAGAACTCGTCAGTAACAGTTTCAATAAAATCAATATATTGATTCATTTATATTTTATTTCAATTATTTATATGAATATTTTTTATCATTCCTCCAACAATATTTCATTCTTAGGATGGACTAGGCTTCTTTAGTCTGATCAATTACAATCAGCCACTTATCATTTTCCATTGTCGGGCTGAACACTTTGAATAACGAGTCTTCACAACTTCAGCGTGGCTTAAAGAACCGTCATATTCAGTTGATCGCCATGGGCGGTGCAATTGGCACAGGCTTATTCTTAGGTTCCGCACAGGTGATCCAATCTGCGGGTCCTTCTATTATTTTAGGCTATGCCATTGGGGGCCTGATTGCATTTTTAATCATGCGTCAATTGGGTGAGATGATTGTTCATGAACCTGTCGCAGGTTCATTCAGCCATTTTGCTTATAAATACTGGGGAAAATTTCCCGGTTTCCTTGCGGGTTGGAACTACTGGATTCTGTATATCCTGGTAGCCATGACCGAACTTACTGCGGTTGCGAAATATATCAATTACTGGTGGCCGCATATTCCAGCTTGGGCATCGGTACTGTTTTTCTTTATCGTGATTACACTGGTCAACCTCGGCAATGTGAAATTCTACGGTGAATCGGAATTCTGGCTTTCCATCATTAAAGTGACTGCGGTCATCTCGATGATTGTCTTTGGCCTGTATCTGATCCTGACTGCTGATGCTTCTTCAGGCGCATCTTTTAGCAATCTTTGGACCGCGGGCGGTTTCTTCCCGAATGGTTTTGAAGGTCTGTTCTACATGCTGGCCTTCCTGATGTTTGCCTTCGGTGGTATTGAACTGATCGGCATGGCGGCTGCAGAAGCTGAAAATCCGGAAAAAACCATTCCGAAAGCCATTAATCAGGTGGTTTTCCGTATTCTGATTTTCTATGTCGGTGCTTTGACGATTCTGTTGTCACTCGTGCCTTGGAATCAGCTTGAACTTGGTGGTCTGGACAAAAGTCCGTTCGTGATGATTTTCAGCCAGCTTGGCATTGACTGGGCAGCACACTTACTGAACTTTATTATCCTGACAGCAGCATTGTCTGTGTATAACAGTGGCATGTACGCCAACAGCCGTATGCTCTATGGTCTGGCTCAGCAAGGAAATGCACCTAAAGTCTTCATGAAAGTGAATAAGCAAGGTACGCCAATTCCTGCTGTATTGTTCTCTGCCGCGCTGATTTTTGGCTGTGTGCTACTCAACTATTTCGTGCCTGAAGATGCCTTAAGCCATCTGATTTATATCGTAGTCGGTGCATTGGTATTGAACTGGGCTATGATTACCCTAACCCATCTCAAGTTTATTCAAAGCATGAAAAAGTTAGGACAGAAGACTTCCTTCCCTGCGCTGTGGTCTCCGGCGGGTAATATTTTGGTTCTTGGTTTTATTCTCACGATTCTTTACATCATGTGGACGCAAGGATTCCAAGAATCAGTATACATGCTGCCGATCTGGATCGTAGTCATGTTAGGTTTGTTTAAGTTACTTAAGCCTAAAAATACCTAGACAACTCCTGTAGCTATGAGTCCTTAAAAGTTATTGCTTCGGCAATAACTTTTTTTTGTATTTTTTACAGTACAATAGCCTTCTTTTCGCGCCCTTAGCTTAACTGGATAGAGCAGTTGCCTCCTAAGCGACCGACGTGGGTTCGAGTCCCGCAGGGCGCACCATCCTTTCAAAATGTGATCTATACTTCAAAAAATTAGCATTAATCTTCATATTTTTAGAATATTTTTTATACAAAAAATCATTTTTTCTTCATTATTTTATTTCTTTTACTTTCAAATACTTATTTCAAAATGAGGCTATTTTTTGGTGTAAAAACTCTATTTTGATGCTTTTTTAGACTAATTAGTTTTTTCTAGAGCATTTACTCTTATTTTAATTGTGCTATTTTTGTCACATGGAGTAACAAATGATTGCGGATAAATACCCGAAATCTCCAAGAATTTAATAAGTGCAAACAACAACGCTAGATATAAATTTGTACCTCAAGGAAAGACGTAAATGAAATTAAAAACATTAACTACTGCAATGATTCTTGCAACTGTACCAATGACGGGTGCTTTTGCAGCAGCTCTAGATCGTTCAGGCCAATCAATGGCGGCCTTCCTGCAACCAGGTAATTATTTTGAAGCAGGTATTTCTGTTTTAGATCCATCTGTATCTGGTAAAGCTAATGCAGGTTATACACCTAACGCTGCTATTCCTGCAGCTTTAGCTGGTCTTGAGAATACCTCTCTATCAGACATGGGCGAAGATTATTACTTCCCAAGTGCAGCATTAAAGTTTCAAGTAGCTGATAAATTATCAGTGGGTCTTTTATACGATCAACCTTTTGGTGCTGATGCAGCCTATTCAGTTGGTGATGCTGGAGCAAACCCAGCATTAGCAGGCTTGGGGCTTCCAGCTGCATTATTTGCTGGACAGGGCTTATTGCATGATGGCCAAGAAGCAACTGAAGTAGAAGTTACAACCGAAAATTTAACGTTCCTATTAGGTTTCCAACCAACTGAAAACTGGAATCTATATGGTGGTGCGGTATACCAGACCGTTAAAGGGAATGTTCAACTACGTGGTACCGCATACGGTTCTACTATTGCATTAGGCCAATATAATGCAGATATGAAGAAAGATTCTGCAGTAGGCTGGATTGCAGGTTTAGCTTACCAAATTCCTGAAATCGCATTAAAAGCATCTTTAACGTATCGCTCTGAAATTGATCACGAAGCAGCAACGAATGAATATGGTACAAGCTTAATTTTAACTGGTTTAGTTCCTGGACCAGGTGCGGTATATAACGAAAACACTACTACCAAAATTACAACTCCACAATCTGTAAACCTTGATTTCCAAACTGGTATCATGGCTGACACAGTCGCTTTTGCTAATGTGCGCTGGGTAAACTGGGAAGATTTTTCAATTCGTCCTGAACAGTTTGGTACAGTTTCAGAAGCTTTAGGTGCCGCAGGCTTAACCCCAGATAATCCAAATGGTTTTGACTTAGTGGGTTATACAGATGATCAATGGTCAGCTACTGTAGGTGTAGGCCGTAAATTTAATGAAAAATGGGCAGGTAATGTCTCTGTAGGTTGGGATTCAGGTGCAGGCAACCCTGTTTCAACTTTAGGTCCAACTGAAGGTTACTGGAACGTTGGCCTAGGTCTACAATTCTCACCTGCTGCAAACTACTTTATCGCTGGTGGTGTGAAGTACTTCTGGTTAGGTGATGCTAAAGCTCAACCTGCATCAATGTTTGGTACAGGAAACTCTGTGGCACAATTTGAAGATAACCATGCTTTAGGTTATGGCTTAAAAATGGGCTATCGCTTCTAATTCCTGTTAGTTAATAAAAACCACCTTCGGGTGGTTTTTATTGTCTCATTTATATTTTTATACACCCGTATACTATTCGATGCTTTTATCACCAATCAAATTTTGCCTAAATTTTGTTTTTAATATATTTTGATAAAAATTATTATTTGTTTATTTTCATTAAGTTAATCAAAAAAATATAGTATAAATACTCTAAGCAATCATTTTTTATAACCGCCATAGTTAATTTCTTGGACGAAGTGGAGCATTTACTCTTTTTAAATTTGTGTTACTTTTCCACAACTTTTATTAATATTTATGCAACATTGTCAAGGATGAGCCATGAAGCTTAAGCCAATCTCTATCGCTATTCTTCTTTCTAGCCTGCCTACTTCTCTCGTGTTCGCTGCCGGTTTAGACCGTTCAGGCCAGTCTATTCAGGCTTTTTTACAACCTGGTAACTATGCAGAAGCAGGAATTTCTGTTCTTGATCCAACTGTGAAAGGGACATCTAAAGTATCTGCTTTTGAAGGTGAAAAAATTAACGACATGGGGGAAGATTACTATTTCCCCTCTGCTGCAATTAAAGTTCAAGCAACAGACAAAATTTCTTTAGGCTTGATCTATGATCAACCTTTTGGAGCAGATGCAACATACGCTGAAACTGCTGGTTCTTTTGGTAATGGTGTAGAAGGTACATCAGTTGATGTTGACACACATAATTTAACTGCCCTCATTGGTTATCAACCTACAGAAAACTGGAATTTCTATGCTGGTCCAGTGTGGCAAACTGTTGAGGCTGATATTAAATTACGGGGGGGTGCTTATTCTTTATTAAGTGGCTATAACATTCAGCTTAAACAAGAAGAAGCCTTTGGATGGCTTGCTGGATTTGCTTATCAAATTCCTGAAATTGCATTAAAAGCTTCTGTTACCTATCGTTCAGAAATTAAGCATAAAGCAAAATCTTCTGAACAGTCTGATTTAGCTCTTTTAGGACAACAACTTCCTGATGCAGGTCATCCTTTAAGTCCAGCAAAACCATTATTGGCGACTTTAGGTGAAAGAGAAAGTACTGTAGAGGCGGTTACACCTCAGTCGGTAAATATTGATCTGCAATCAGGTGTCGCTCAAAATACTATTGCTTTTGCAAATCTTCGTTGGGTTCATTGGGATCAATTTGCTGTAACACCATCTTTACTCGCTCAAGCTTCAGCCTTGGCAAAAGGAAAAGCACAAAATCTGATCGATTACTCTAATGATCAATGGTCAGCAACAGTCGGTGTAGGTCGCAAATTCAATAATAAATGGTCAGGTTCAGCTTCTGTAGGTTATGACTCAGGTGCAGGCAACCCTGTAACGACTTTAGGTCCAACTGAAGGTTACTGGAATGTAGGCTTAGGTGCTCAATATAGCCCTGCTGAGAATTACTTTATTCAGGCTGGCGTAAAATATTTCTGGTTAGGCGATGCCCAAGCACAAACTGGCGGTACTATTGTAGGTGATTTTGAAGACAACCATGCCATGGGTTATGGCCTAAAAATCGGCTACCGTTTCTAAGCAATAAAGAGTTTTACTCTAATAAAAAAAGGCACCCTTTGGTGCCTTTTTTTAATTTCAAACTTAAAAATTAAGCTGGAATATTACGTACCGATGCATTACGGATTGCTTCTTTCAATGCGTCATAACCATAAATTGGCGGGAATTGCGGGAATTCTGCAATCACATTCTCTGGTGCGTCGAACAGGAAGCCATGATCTGCTTCACCCAGCATTGTGGTATCGTTATATGAATCACCGGCTGCAATCACACGGAAATTCAGACCGTGTAATGCTTTCACTGCCTGACGCTTCTGATCTGGCTGGCGAAGTTTATAAGCAGTGATCATGCCCTCTTCATCAGTTTCCAGCTTATGACAGAAAATCGTTGGCCAGCCTAGTTGCTTCATTAAAGGATGAGCAAATTCATAGAAAGTGTCAGACAGAATAATCAGCTGAAAATGAGTACTTACCCATTCTACAAATTCCTTGGCGCCTTCAAATGGCCCCATATCCGCAATCACAGCCTGGATATCATTTAGACCCAAACCATGCTGTTTTAAAATATTCAAACGCTGGGTCATCAACACATCATAGTCAGGAATATCACGTGTCGTTGCTTCGAGCTCTTTAATACCTGTTTTTTTAGCAAAATTGATCCAGATTTCTGGAACCAAAACGCCCTCTAGATCTAGACATACGACTTCCATGAAGCATCCCCTCAGTTGTATTGAAAAAATTTTGCCCTATCATAGCTGAAGAAAAAGATTTTGCACTGTTCTTTTTTAAATCTGTTTTTTTCATAAGTATTTATTTTTTAGTGATAAGTAGCTTTGGGCATTTCTATTAAAATAGAATAAATCTGAAATAAATTCATATAGGCCACGTCATTTCCAAGCCTATGTCGCCAGGACTCATATGACCAAAATCCCCACTATTGCTATGGTAGATGCGCTCGCATCTGAATATGCAGATAAATCACCAAGTGAAATTTTAGCGCTTGCTCTCGACCAGGAAGGCGAAATTGCCATTTCATTTTCCGGTGCAGAAGATGTCGTACTGATTGATATGGCATCCAATTTAGGTAAACCTTTCCGGGTATTTAGCCTGGATACAGGGCGTCTGCATGCTGAGACTTATCAATTTATTGAAAAGGTTCGTCAGCACTATAATATTGATATCGAAATCTGCTTCCCTGAAACGGATGCGGTACAAAATTTAGTGACCGCCAAAGGTTTATTCAGTTTCTTTGAAGATGGCCATCAGGAATGTTGCGGTATACGCAAAGTTCAACCGCTACGTAAAAAACTGGCCACGCTGGACGGCTGGATTACCGGTCAGCGCAAAGACCAAAGTCCGGGTACACGCAATGAAATTCCAGTGGTTCAGGCAGATCTAGGTTTTTCCGGTCCGGGAAAACAGTTGATCAAGTACAATCCTCTTGCCAACTGGTCCAGTGCGGATGTCTGGAGTTATATCCGTATGATGGAAGTCCCTTATAATGCCTTGCATGAAAAAGGTTTTGTTTCTATCGGCTGTGAACCTTGTACTCGCCCTGTGCTGCCAAATCAGCATGAACGCGAAGGCCGCTGGTGGTGGGAAGAAGCTACCCATAAAGAATGTGGCTTACATGCTGGCAATCTAAAAAAATAAAGTTAAGTTTTATCTTTCCTATTGATTGAAAGACTATTTTTTTAATAAAGATAGTCTTTTTAATTGATAATTTTACATTTGGTGACAAGATATAAATTACCTTTTATCGGGATAATATTATTTTAATTAAAGAATTTATAAAATATTAGACCTCTTGCGAAAGTAAAAACTGCCTCAATATAGATTTCATGAAATATCAGAAATTAAATCGTTTTTCAGATTCTGAATTCCAGCGCTTGGTTGGTGTACCTCG
>NZ_JBBCWZ010000067.1:0-16055 GCF_037145695.1 Acinetobacter sp. USHLN143 | reverse complement strand
TTATACTGTCACTTAGGCAGGCTGGACACTTGATTTCTAGAGTTATTCGCATTTCTCTATTTTATCAAAATCCAACCTGCTTTTTTTCAGCATACTTTTTGAAACACCACCCAAAAATAATCCAAGGCCAGATCTTTGTCTTCGGTTGTTCTAAATTCTGAGGATTATATTCCGTGTGTTCTAGCGATGTCGGTTGTGGAACACGGGTTTTTTTAGAGTAAGGCTGGTGTTTAGAGTAAGATAGTCCCGTACCAGGAATACCGACACTGGTTCGCGTACCTTTTTTCCCAATATTTAGAGAAGCACCAGGTTTGCCAATGCTGGCACTGCTGATGCCTTTATGGGTCAGATTAATTTTAAAACCCGGGAATAATTTAATACTTTTACGAAATCTAAAACCCATATTGCTCTCATTCTAAAACTTAGCTCAATTCACGCGCTATACCAGGATCCATGATCTGCTAGAGATCGTACTTTGACGGCTATCATCAGGATACTAGTATATTTTTTATCTGGTGATTGCAATACTACCTTTAAATACCGTCAAAAATGTTTACTGTATATTTGCTGTAGGGTAATCTTAAAGCTGCTATTTATTGACTGATTGGTATATGACGACAGATAAGCATGAAGTCCTGCTACGAATGCGAGCGATCGAGCTGCTTGCTTACTGGGAAGGTCGTTTGGTTACCAATCGTTTAATGAGCTGGTTTGGGCTCAGTCGACAGCAGGCTTCTGCGGATATCAAGCGTTACAATACGCTGTATACCCACATGGTCAGTTTAACAAAGAAGATGTACGGCAATGCCTGGAATATGCACTGCAGGTGCGCCGTCGGGTCAAAGAACAGCTGAAGAAAAATTGGAGGGATGGAATTCTATGATGTGCATTTTAGCTATATCGACAATGACACCCTAGAAGAGCATTTTGTTTCGGTAAAAGAGCAGGGTGGAGGTGGACTTATTCCCGAAGGTCCTGCTAAACCAGGCTTCCTGTATACCATTGGTCTTAGTAATAAGGGCATGCCAGGCTTATACCGCTTAGAACTGCAAGTCACTAAAGGTTCAGGAAAGTTGGCGACATCTGGCTTATGGAATTCAAGTAGTGCCAAAGAACAGGTCAAGATTGCTTTTGACTACTTCAAGGCCAATGCATCCCGGATCTCGGGGGGCAGTAAGGTGCTGGAACATGACTTCCACTTACATGTGGTGGAGTTACAGAATACCGGGCCGCTCAGCCATCTTGCTCTGCCAAGTTTAGTGGCTTTCGCTTCTGGCCTCTTAGGACGATCGGTTCAAAGTCAGATGGTGGTACTGGGTGATATGAGCTTGGGTGGTTCTGTGACACCGGTGGAAAGTATTGCCGAATGTCTTCAAGTTGCTTTTGATGCGGGTGCCAAGAAGGTTGCTTTGCCAATGAGTAGTGCGGCAGATATCCCAACGATTCCTGTGGAACTGTTTACCAAGTTCCAGACCAGCTTTTATGCAGATCCGGTAGATGCTGTGTTTAAGGGGCTAGGGGTGGATTAATTTCATATCTGTCTGGAAGAGTTACAGTAGATTGTTTTAAATTCAGTTTCTCAAGTTAAACACCATGTTGTAAAAGCATAATACTGCCTCTTTTAAAGAGCTAGTATTTTAGGGGGGGATTACCCTTCATTTTTTCTTGATCAGATATCTGTTGTATTTTGACAGGATTTTGTTGATCTAAATATTTTTGATACCAAACACGCAATGTTTCAGGAGTACAACCGATTTTAGGAGCAATAGCTGTGATTGCTGCCCAAGTAGAAGGATAATCTTTTTCAGATTCAATTAGTAATTGAACCGCTCTTTCTCTGATTTCAGGGGTCAATTTTACTTTGCCATTTGTAAGGTAAAAGGGGTCAATTTTAGAATGCCGTTGACAATGTATCGCCTTTTGAGTTTGAAGCAATGTACTATGATAAGATTAACCCGTTAGGTCAGGTGGCCTAACTTAAATAAAAAGTCTCCGACAAACCCGGTACGGTTCATCATTAGTTTGAAATAATCACAGTCTGGTTAAGCCCTCATAATTTTTATGAGGGCTTTTTAATTAAAGCTATTCGCTCGTTAATAATGAAATCTCAGCTGGAGTGTAGTCCACGCTCATATAGAATATGTGTAATAGTTGTTCTAATGTTTTGACAGTTAGATTATGAAAAGGCCCATCAAAAGATGGTTATGTGTGTCTAGAATTTTGGTGGCTATTCAAAAATATGTAGCTAATAAAAAACAGCCATCATACCGAAGTTTTCATATGGGATTACTTTGTATGATTTCGTCGTACCTTGAAGTTCTTGTGTCTATCTATTGTTATTCTTACCTGAAATTGATGTGAGCTTATAGAGACAAGGTAAATTTGCAAAAGTGCCGGCTATTCAGTGTTCATTGAATGTTTAATTTAATTTATTAAGCTTGACCTTGGAGTGGCTCTAAGCCTTATACTTGGTACAAATTTTTCGATTGTTATGATGATGCGTTCTACTACATGGATTACAGTCTTGGTTGGATTGTTCATGTTCCAAAGCTTTTGGAATGTGGCGGCGGCCTTTTGTGTCCATGAACAACAGCCTCAATCACAGCAGAGTTATCATTTTGGTCATCACCAAAATACCTTGTGTGCCAGCGATAGTCGTCAACACGATCATAATGGACAGTCAGAAAACATAAAAACATTCAGTAGCGATTTAGAAATCGGTGAAGATCATCAAGATCATCTACCATCGATGACGCATTTGATTGTACAAAATGAAAAAGTAGATGTGTTTCATCCAAGCTCTGAAGTTAAAGTGAATCCACAATTTCATTGGAAAAACAGCTATCAGGCTCCTGACCTGTTTCAACAAAGCCCACCTCCCAAATTTTCCCCGCTCATGGTGGGGTAGCCTAAAACATTCCCACCACTTTTATTATTTAAATAAGTGGGAAAAATCATGTCTTCACAATCAATTATACTCTTGCGTCATAGCTTGGTTGCTTGTATATGTGCAGCGGCTATGCAATATAGCTATGCTGAAAACGTTACCAGCTTTGAATCCGCTTTAGCAAAAGTACAAAGTTACCAGACTCAAGACAAGCTGTGGCAACAAGTTCAGCAAATATCTGAATTGAATATTCAGCAAAGTCGGTTATGGCAGAATCCAAGTATAAGTTTAGAACAGTCTGGCTTTGGCTCAGGTCAAGAACAGGAATTCAATGTTGGCGTTAGTCAACCTCTAGATCTATTTGGTCAGCGTAAGCTGAACCGGGTGATTGCCAATACCTCGAATCAACAAATCCAATTGCAACAGCAATTATGGAAGGCACAAAGCCAACTGATTGTTAAATTTGCATGGTCGCAATTTGCACTTGCTGAGGTTGAGCAGTCTGCTTATTCAGTACAGTTAAAAACAAGTAAAGCCAATCTGGACAGTGCCCAGAAACGCTATCAGGCAGGCAGTATTGCCCTGGTTGATTTTGAGCGTACCCAAATTGAAGCGCTAGAAATCCAACGACTTTATCAGCAAGCGATGCTGAATAAACAAGCTGCCGGTCGTCAGCTGTCTAATTTGTGGGGGGGAGAAACATCTTCACATCTTCAATTGAATAAAACCGCTATCCCTTGGCCAGAGCAAAGTCTCCAAACTGTGCAACGGTATATTGCTGAAGGGTGGCTAGAAAAATTCTATGCCTTGAACATTCAGCAATCGGATCATCAAATTGAAAATTTAAGAATTCAGGCACGTCCCAATCCGACTTTAAATGTAGGCATGAAACGTAGCAAAACCCCTAATGAAAGCAACGATACGACTTTAGCAATCGGCGTGGCTATTCCACTGAATATTTTCAATCGCCAGCAATATGCGATCCCGATGGTCCAGCAACAGCAAATATTGCTGAACCAACAGCAGCAGCGTGAGCTGAAGCAACAAATACTCGATATTGCCAACAGCATGCATCAGCTCAAAGGTTTACGTAGCCAGTTCGATGCCACAACAGCACAAGTTACTTTGGCGACCAAAGTTCAGAGCCGTACTTTACAAGGGTTTCAGGCAGGGAAACTGTCCATTACCGACGTTCAGCAAGCAACCACCCAACTGCAGAATCTTCGATTGGGTCAATTACAAATTCTACGTCAAGCTTGGCAAACTGCCCTCGCAGCTGAGGCACTCAGTATTGGCACAAGTTATGAAGAAATTAGCCGTTCGGATGCCTATACACAACTGAATAAAAAGGCAGTCGAAGCATCGCAAAATTTAATCAATGGGGGAGCACGATAAAATGAACGCCAAGCAAAACGGAAAAATATCCCAGTCTCTCATGATTGCAATTTTGATTCTGATTACGGTCTTGGTCAGTCTGGTTATTTGGTTAAGTTCAAAAAAAACTGAATCTGAGGGGCATGGTCATGATGAGGGAAATGCCGAACATTCTGATGAAGATAGTTCTGAAGAAGGACATGCTGAAGAAGGCGAAATACAACTGACCAGCCAACAAATGGTTGAACAAGGTTTAAAAGTTGCTGTTGCATCCACAGGATTGGTTGAAAAGCTGACAACCCTGCCAGGTAAATTGGTGGTGAATACCGATCAACAAGCGCATATATCGCCTAATTTTAGTGGTCATGTCGAGCAGGTCAATGTGGCTTTAGGACAGAGCGTGCAAAAAGGACAAACGCTGGCTGTACTAATCGTGCCTGAACTGATCGACCAACAGGCAAATCTGCGTATGGCACAGGTGAATCTGGATTTGGCCCGTAAAGATTACCAGCGCGAACAGCAACTCTGGTCACAGGGGATTTCTGCCAAACAGGATTACCAGCGTGCCGAAAATGCCTACCGTCAAGCGCAGATTACTGTCCAGTCCTCACAAGCACGTTTAAATGCATTAGGTGCAAGTGGCAATAACAATGGGCGTTTTCTGATTAAAGCACCGATCTCTGGGGTGATCAGTCAAAAAGATATTGTGGTCGGTGAAAATGTGCAACTGGCTAATCAGCTCTTTGTCATTGAACAGCTGAAAGATTTATGGCTTGAGTTTAATTTGCCGAATCAATTCTCAGGTCAACTGCAAGCCGGGCAAAAAATTGACTTTAAAGTGAATGATTCAGATCAAATCTATAAAGCTACTGTACAAAGCTTAACCTCTCAGGCAGATGTACAAACAGGGCGTCTGGTGGTGCGCGCAAAACTCGATGCGCAAGCTACTGAGTTGCGTTCTAATGTGTTAGTGAGAGTGTTGATTCCGGAAGCTACAGCAAAATCAGCCCTTCGGATTCAAAAGTCTGCGCTGCAAAGTATTGAAGGTGAAGACAGTATTTTCATCGTAGATTCAGAACAAAAAGGTCAAGTCCACTTAAAAGCACAGAAAGTGCAATTGGGGCAGGCTTCAAGTGATGGACAATGGCTTGAAGTGATTTCTGGGCTGACTGAAGGGCAGAAGTATATCGCTCAAGGCAGTTTCTTGTTGAAATCTGAATTAGAAAAAGACGAGGCAGGCCATGAACATTAATTCTGATCTGCCAAAACCAGAAGGTTTATTCGAACGAATCATTCAGTTTTCCATACAAAATGCGATTTGGGTGTTGCTCTTTGTCTGTACCTGGATTGCGGTCGGGGTGTATAGCTATCAGAAACTCCCGATTGATGCTGTACCCGATATTACCAATACCCAAGTCCAGATTAATACTCAAGCCAAGGGTTTTACTGCGCTTGAAGTCGAACAGCGGATTACCTATCCCATTGAAAATGCCATGGCTGGCATTCCGGATCTGGAGCTTACCCGTTCCATATCCCGTTATGGACTCTCTCAAGTCACCATTGTCTTTAAAGATGGGACTGATATTTATTGGGCCCGTCAGCAGATTAACCAACGGATACAGGAGGCGCAATCTGAGTTGCCTGCACAAATCGCACCGACGATGTCCCCCGTTTCTACGGGTCTCGGTGAGATTTATCAATGGGTACTGAAGGCAGATCCGAATGCGAAAAAGCCGGATGGAACTGCATACACGCCGATGGATTTGCGTGAGATTCAGGACTGGATTGTGCGTCCTCAACTGCAACGTGTTAAGGGAGTTGCAGAGGTCAACAGTATTGGTGGTTTTGAAAAAACCTATGTGGTCTCTCCCGATTTAAACCGGATGCAGCAACTGAATATCTCATTAGAACAACTGCAACAGGCTTTAGCGCAAAATAATGAGAACCGAGGTGCAGGTTATATTGAAGACAATGGTCAGCAACTGACGGTACGTGTACCGGGTACATTCAATGGGCTTTCTGATATTGAGAACACCATGCTGGGTAGCCCAAATGGCAGCCCAATTCGGGTTGGTGATATTGCGCAAGTCTCTATTGGGCATGATTTAAGAACCGGTGGGGCAACCTATAACGGCAAAGAAACCGTTTTAGGGATTGCCATGATGGCGATGGGTGGAAATAGCCGGACTGTTTCTAAAGCTGTGGATGCCAAGCTTCAAGATATTCAGAATAGTTTGCCTAAAGGGGTAGTGATTGAACCGGTGTACGACCGTACTACCTTGGTTGAGAAGGCGATTAAAACCGTTCAGAAAAACTTGGTAGAGGGAGCAATCCTGGTCATCATCATTCTGTTCCTGTTTTTAGGGAATATCCGTGCTGCCTTGATTACTGCCTGTGTCATTCCACTCTCTATGCTGTTTACCTTAACCGGGATGGCACAGAAAAATATCAGTGCCAATCTGATGAGTTTAGGTGCACTCGATTTCGGCATCATTGTCGATGGTGCTGTGGTGATTGTCGAAAACTGTATCCGGCGTTTAGCCCATACACAGCAACTGTTAAAACGACCTCTCACACAAAGTGAACGCTTTAAGGAAGTTTTTCTGGCTGCCCGCCAAGCACGTCGTCCTCTTATTTTTGGTCAGCTTATTATTTTGGTGGTGTATATGCCGATTTTTGCTTTAAGTGGTGTAGAAGCAAAACTATTTCATCCGATGGCTTTAACCGTTGTTCTCGCACTGGTGGCAGCTATTATTTTATCGATCACCTTTGTGCCCGCTGCAGTTGCTTTATGGGTTAAAGGGGAGATCAAAGAAACGGAAAGCCGTTGGATGATCTGGCTCAAAACCCGATATCAACAGATATTGGATGGAGCCTATCATTACAAAGCGGTGGTTTTAACTTTTGCCATTTGTCTCCTGGTCATTACGGGTCTGCTCAGCACGAAGATTGGCAGTGAGTTTGCACCCCAGCTGAGTGAAGGTGATTTTGCGGTACAGCAATTACGTTCTCCAAGCACAGGCTTGGAAGAGTCTTTACGTATTCAGGAAAATACCGAAAAGCTTTTACTGAAAAACTTTCCCGAAATTAAAGCTATATTTGCCCGTACCGGGACTGCTGAAGTGGCGACAGATGTGATGCCACCGAATATTTCCGATGGTTATATCATGCTGAAACCACGTGAGGAATGGCCAGATTCAAAAGAAAGCCTAGATGCACTTCGAACCCGAATGGAAGCTTATCTTGCGACAATTCCCGGCAATAACAGTGAGTTTTCTCAGCCTATTGAGCTACGTTTTAATGAACTGATTTCAGGTATACGCAGTGATGTGGGGGTGAAGGTTTTTGGTGATGACATGCAGGTTTTGAATACTGAGGCTGCAAAAATCGCGAAAATCATTCAGCAAGTCGCAGGTAGCAGTGCGGTGAAAGTTGAACAAACTTCGGGTCTGCCTTTACTCAATGTAGAGATTGATAAAGCTTTAGCTGCCCAGTATGGCTTGAGTGTGAAATCTATTCAGGATGTGGTGGCTGCAAGTATTGGTGGACAAAGCGTGGGAGAGATTTTAGAAGGCGATCGTCGTTTTGATTTTGTTATCCGTCTTGGAGAGCAAGACCGTAGTGTCGCATCTGTTTCCCAGTTACCTATTCAGCTTCCAAATGGTGGCAGTATTTTATTGTCGGATGTCGCGCAAGTCTCGACCATTGAAGGAATCAACCAAGTCAGTCGAGAAAATGGTAAACGCCGAGTTGTGGTTACAACGAATGTTGAAGGGCGTGATTTAGGGTCTTTTGTTTCTGATGTACAGACACAGCTCAAAGCATACACTTTGCCAAGTGGTTATTGGATAGAATATGGCGGTCAGTTTGAAAATTTGGCTTCAGCCAAAGCACGGATGCAAATCGTGATTCCACTGGCTTTAATCACTATCTTTATTTTACTGATGGCGGTCTTTCACAATGTCAAAGAAAGTCTATTGGTCTTTACCGGGGTACCCTTTGCCTTGACCGGTGGTGTGCTGTTCCTTTGGCTAAGGGATATTCCATTATCGATGTCAGCTGGAATTGGCTTTATTGCCTTATCTGGTGTTGCAGTCCTCAATGGACTGGTAATGCTGACCTTTATTAAGGAATTAAGGGACAAATATCCAGTGCATAAAGCCGTGTGGCAAGGGGCTATTTTGCGCTTAAGACCAGTGTTGATGACAGCTTGTGTGGCTTCACTGGGTTTTGTACCAATGGCGCTGGCAACCGGAACAGGGGCTGAGGTTCAACGGCCACTGGCAACCGTAGTGATTGGCGGGATTATCTCTTCAACATTACTAACTTTGGTGCTGTTACCCGTGCTTTATCGTTGGATAAATGAAAAGAAAGTTTCTTAATCCAATAGATTAGTCGATTTACAGCAGAGATATTGGCTGTTATCCAATATCTCTGCTCATCATAAATAGAATAAGGAAAATATTTTATGTCAGAACATCATGATCATAGCCATGCGGTTGTTACTGAAGAAAATAGTAAGAAGTTAATGGTTGCCTTAGGTTTAACGACTACTTTTTTAATAGTAGAAGTTGTCGCTGCTTTTATTACCCAAAGTTTGGCTTTGTTATCTGATGCAGCTCATATGTTTACTGATGTAGCCGCTTTAGCTATTGCTCTTGCCGCTATCAAAATTGGTAAAAAAGCCGCAGATGATAAAAGAACTTTTGGCTATCAGCGATTTGAAATTTTAGCGGCTCTGTTTAATGCGGTGATGCTTTTTGTGGTAGCAATATATATTGTATATGAAGCTTATCAACGTTTTACGAATCCTGCTGAAATTCAAAGTGTTGGAATGATGATTGTCGCGGTCATTGGTTTGGTCATAAATTTGATTTCAATGAAAATCCTTTCTGCTAGTGCTGAAGGAAGTCTAAATATAAAAGGTGCATATTTAGAAGTTCTTAGTGATGCTCTAGGATCGATAGGCGTGATTATCGGAGGAATAGTTATTTATTTTACCCAGTGGATGTGGGTTGATACCGTAATCGCTGTGTTAATTGGCTTCTGGGTCTTACCTCGAACTTGGATTTTATTAAAACAAAGTATTCATATTCTGCTTGAAGGAGTTCCTGATGAGATTGATATTGAGTCGTTAAGAAATGATTTATTGAAGCTAGAGGGCGTTGAAGGGATTCATCAGTTGAAAGTCTGGGCTATATCCTCAAGAAATATTCATTTAACTGCTCATTTGGTTGCTCCGAATAGCAATACAGATCAACTCTATCAAAAGGCCTTAGAAGTTCTAAAACATAATCATAATATTACTGAAATTACGTTACAAATAGAAAATACGAAATGTAATACATTGAACCAACATAAACACTAATTTGGACTTTAGTCTTCATATAGATGTTTTGTGTAACTTTAAAGTATGCTTCAATCTGACGGCTGCGAACCGCCAGGAACAGGCGCAATGTCAGATTCTGTCGCGGCCTTGGCGCGTGCCTGGAAGCGTTCATAGCAATCCAGCCCGCAGAAATGTTCGACGTATTCCGCGCCTTCCGGGGTGAAGGCGGCATCGAGCGGAATTTCTTTGCAGCATACGCAGCAGGTGGTGCAACTGGCAGTGTTCGGGGCGTTTGCGTTCATGGTGGTACTCCTCCAGATTGGTAGCGAAGCTCAAAGCTGCCCACTCTCGGCTGGCTGGGAAGCGGTCATGATCTTCCCTTGAAGGCCCGCAGCAGCCGCGTCACAGACAGGACAAACAAGCCGGTCAGCGTGAGGGCTGCAATACCCCAGTGCTCCCCGATGAACGCGCCGGCCGTCGTGCCGGCTAGCACAATGGCGAGAATCGGCAAATGGCAGGGACAGGTGAGCACGGCCAGCGCGCCCCACAAGTAGCCGGTGATCGGTTTGTGCGTCTCAGACGGCAAGTGCTCTGGGCTGTTCATGGCAGACTCTCCGCGTGCTGTGCCGGTTCGGTTGGCATGGCGGCCAGTTGCATTTCGAGGCTGGCCAGGGCCTCGCGCCGACGCTCGACGAGTTGCCGCAACACGGCAAGCTGCGCAGACGCACCGTCACCGTCCGCAGCATCCAGCGCCCGGCACAGCCGCGCCAGTGCGTCCAGGCCGATACCCGCTTCGAAGGCAGCCCGTACAAAGCGCAGCCGTTGCAACGCGGTGTCATCGAACAAGCCGTAGCCGCCCGTGGTGCACGCGACCGGCCGTAGCAATCCGCGCAGCAGGTAGTCGCGCACGATATGCACGCTCACCCCGGCATCAAGGGCCAGCCGGGACACTGTGTAGGCGCTCATTGAACACCTCCTTTTCCTCATCCGGCGCAGCACGAAAGCTGCTTCACGTCCTTGCTGAAGGTCTGCGCCGCGAGCTTCAGCCCTTCGACCATGGTCAGGTAGGGGAACAATTGGTCGGCCAGTTCCTGCACGGTCATACGGTTGCGAATGGCGAGCACCGCCGTCTGGATCAGTTCACCCGCTTCCGGGGCCACCGCTTGCACGCCGATGAGCCGTCCGCTACCTTCCTCGATGACCAGCTTGATGAAGCCGCGTGTGTCGAAGTTGGCAAGCGCACGCGGCACGTTGTCCAAGGTCAAGGTGCGACTGTCGGTCTCGATCCCGTCGTGATGTGCTTCCGCCTCGCTGTAGCCCACGGTGGCGACCTGCGGGTCGGTGAATACCACGGCCGGCATTGCGGTCAGGTCCAGGGCCGCATCGCCGCCAGTCATGTTGATCGCAGCACGGGTGCCGGCCGCTGCCGCCACATAGACGAACTGAGGCTGGTCGGTGCAGTCGCCAGCCGCATAAATGTGTGGCGTACTGGTGCGCATGCCCTTGTCGATGACGATGGCCCCCTGCGCATTGGCAGCGACTCCCGCCGCTTCCAATGCCAGGCTGCGCGTGTTCGGTGCCCTGCCAGTGGCGACCAGCAGCTGGTCGGCGCGTATTTCACCGTACCCGGTGGTCAGCACGAATTCGCCGTCCACATGCGCGACCTGGCTGGCTTGCGTGTGTTCCAATACCTTGATCCCTTCGGCACGGAACGCGGCTGTAACGGCCTCGCCGATGGCCGGGTCGTCGCGGAAGAACAGCGTGTTGCGAGCTAGGATCGTGACCTGGCTGCCCAGCCGGGCGAAGGCTTGCGCCAGTTCCAGCGCGACCACCGACGAGCCGATCACAGCTAGGCGTTCGGGAAGGGTGTCGCTGACCAGGGCCTCGGTCGAAGTCCAGTAGGGTGACTCTTTCAGGCCCGGAATCGGCGGCACGGCCGGGCTGGCACCCGTGGCGACTAAGCAGCGGTCGAAAGCTACCACGCGCTCGCCACCATCGTTTAAACGGACGACCAGGCTCTGCTCATCCTTGAAACGCGCCTCACCATGTACAACGGTGATGGCCGGGTTGCCGTCCAGAATGCCTTCGTACTTGGCATGGCGCAGTTCTTCGACGCGCGCCTGCTGCTGGGCCAGTAGTTTGCTGCGGTCAATCGCAGGCACAGTCGCCGCGATACCGCCGTCGAACGGACTTTCCCGACGTAAATGGGCGATGTGGGCGGCGCGAATCATGATCTTGGACGGCACGCAGCCGACGTTGACGCAGGTGCCGCCGATGGTGCCGCGCTCGATCAGCGAGACGTGCGCGCCTTGCTCGACGGCCTTCAGTGCTGCCGCCATTGCCGCGCCACCGCTACCAATGACGACGACCTGCAACGGGCGTTCGTTGCCACTGGGCTTATCAGCGGCCCCTATCCAGCCGCGCATCTTGTCGAGCAGGCCGGCGCGGTTGTCCGTCGGTGGCGCATCGGCAAGCGTTGCCTCGTAGCCCAGTCCGGCCACGGCGGTAGTCAGCGCATCCGATGACGTGCCCGCCTCAATGGCGAGTTGCGCTGTGCCCTTCGGATAGGACACCAGCGCCGATTGCACGCCGGGCACTTTCTCCAAGGCTTCCTTGACGTGAGCCGCGCACGAGTCGCAGGTCATCCCGGTGATTTTCAGGGTGGTCATGTATTTTTCCTTTTCTGTGGTGGCTACGGCTGTTGCCGTCAGCCACGTTGTTCTGGCAATTCACAGCTGTCCGGCCCGCAGCGGCGATGTGCTGGCGAGATGAAATCCCAGACCGACACCCCAACCATCAAGGCCAGGCCGACATAGAGCAGTCCACCGCTCTGCCAGCCGTAAGCCCGCATTAAAAACACCGCTGCCAGCACCAAGATCGGGCCTATCGTGCCGAGCGCCGTGCGTCGCCACTGTCGATGATTGAGCCAAGCGATAGCATTGGCGAGTAACGTGATGCCGGCGAACATCGGCAGCAGGATGCCAATGAATAGCCCCTCGTACTGGCTCAAGAAGCCCAGTCCGATGGCCGCGCCAAAGCTGGCGATGGCAGGAAAACAGGCGGCGCAGCCCATCGCGGAAACGACGCTGCCGAGCGCGCCGGTTTTGCCAGCGATGCGCGTGATGAGTCCCATGTGTCGCTCCCGAGTTCGGTTAACGGATCAGCGTTTGAGGCTGGACGGATAGCCCGCGTCCTCGGTCGCCTTGGTCAACTTCTGGACGTTGGTCTTGGCATCGTCGAAGGTGACGACGGCCTGGCGCTTGTCGAAACTTACGTCGGTCTTGCTCACGCCCTCAACCTTGGAAAGCGCGTGCTTGACAGTGATCGGGCAAGAGGCGCAGGTCATGCCAGGCACGGACAGCGTGACGGTCTGAGTGGCGGCGAACACGGGGGCAACGAAAGCGGCGAGAGCGAGGGAGGCAAACAGCTTTTTCATGATGAACTCCTGATTAGTAGAAAAATGGCATGACGTAGGGAAAACCAAGCGCGACCAAGACCAACACGGCGACGAACCAGAAAATGAGCTTGTAGGTGGTGCGCACTTGCGGAATCGCGCACACCTCGCCCGGCTTGCAGGCTGCGGTCGGTCGGACGATGCGCCGCCAGGCAAAGAACAGTGCAACCAGCGCCGCGCCGATGAAGATCGGCCGATACGGCTCCAATACCGTCAGGTTGCCGATCCATGCCCCGCTGAACCCCAAGGCGATCAAAACCAGCGGCCCCAGGCAGCAGGCCGACGCAAGAATGGCGGCCAGCCCACCGGCGAAGAGCGCGCCGCGCCCGTTTTGTGGTTCAGACATACGCTTGTCCTTTCAAATTTGGTTTGGATAGCTTAAGCTTACTTCCGTAGTTATGTACGGAGTCAAGCGATATGCAAATTAATTTTGAGAATCTGACCATTGGCGTTTTTGCCAAGGCGGCCGGGGTCAATGTGGAGACCATCCGGTTCTACCAGCGCAAGGGCCTGCTGCCGGAGCCAGACAAGCCCTATGGCAGCATTCGCCGCTATGGCGAGGCGGATGTAACACGAGTGCGGTTCGTGAAATCGGCCCAGCGGCTGGGCTTTAGCCTGGACGAAATCGCCGAGCTACTGCGGCTGGAGGATGGCACCCATTGCGAGGAAGCCAGCGGCCTGGCCGAGCACAAGCTCAAGGATGTGCGCGAGAAGATGGCCGACTTGGCACGCATGGAGGCCGTGCTGTCTGAACTGGTGTGCGCCTGCCATGCGCGGAAAGGGAACGTTTCCTGCCCGCTGATTGCGTCACTGCAAGACGGAACGAAGCTCGCTGCATCGGCGCGGGGGAGTCACGGGGTGACTACGCCTTAGCGTGCTTTATTTTCCGAATTCTGAGACGACCCCTAGATGCCTGGTCAAGACTGCATACTTGCAGTTTTGACGGCACTGTTGCAAATAGGGATCTGAGTCAATGATTTTCCCTTCAAAAAAGCTTAGAGACCGAAAACTCTATTTACTAGCCAAACTTCTCCTAGAATATTACCGTTATAAAATAATGAAGCTTGTCCTTTGCGTAGAGCACGCATAACCTCAATTCCTTTAATTGTGGCATAAGCCGTTTTCATAGACTTGAATCCCAACGTAGCCTTGATGATCCGTTTGAGCTTGCCATGATCACATTCAATCACGTTATTCTTGTATTTAATCTGTCGATGGTCCAGGTCTTCAGGACACTTTCCTTCCTGTTTTAGTCGCGACAAAGCACGGCCATAGGTATGAGCCTTATCAGTGTTTATGACTCGTGGAATCTGCCATTTTTTGACATGATTCAAAATCTTACCAAGAAAACAATAAGCTGAATGGGTATTTCGTCTAGCAGAAAGATAGAAATCAAGAGTATGGCCACGTTGGTCAACTGCACGGTATAGATATGCCCATTTGCCATTCACTTTTACGTAAGTTTCATCCAGATGCCATAAATGTCGATCTGTAGGATTACGCCAATACCAACGTAAACGTTTTTCCATTTCTGGAGCATAACGCTGAACCCAGCGATAAATTGTGGTGTGATCAACATTCACTCCACGTTCAGCGAGCATTTCCTGAAGTTCACGATAGCTGATGCCATATTTACAATACCAACGAACAGCCCAAAGAATGATTTCACCTTGAAAGTGCCGACCGTGGAAGGGATTCATCTGCTGTATCTCGAAATAAATAAGATATTTAGCTTATCATGTCAGCCTATTTGCAACAGTGCCCATTTTAAATGGTTTATCGCATAGACATTTTAATTGGTGAATAACAGTCTTTTTAAATAGTGTTATTTATCATATACTTGACACAATAAAACCAAAACCAAAAAGATCAGAAAACACACGCTTTCACAACTCGTGTTTTTTTAAGCAGATTTGTAATCTTTCGCCAATAAAATCGTCTAAAAAATGCTCAATTTTGGCATTTTCCCAATGTTCTCAGCTCTTCTAGGGCGAAAACTATCCCCAATTGCTGTGGATGAAATTTAGGCTATTTTGTACGCTTTGGCTCACATCAATCTCGGCCCTTTGCGGCTATCTGGAACAGTAGAATTTTCATATGATTAAGTGGTCAGGAACAGGAAGTTCCATATAATTAAAAATAAGCACCAGGATGGCGCTATATAAGACACGCAAGAGCACAGAGACCTAATGTTCCAATAAAAAACCCTGGCAGGATGCCGGGGTTTTTTATTGCCTATCATTTCTCATTTGCAAAACAAGCATAATGCCTCTAAAATATAGACTATAATCTATATTTTGGTTGTGGTATGTGGACAGTCATTACGACAGATCTATTTAATCAGTGGCTTGAACAGCAAGATGAATCTACTCAAGAGAAGGTCCTAGCTGCCCTGGTTGTTCTACAGCAGCAGGGGCCGAGTTTAGGCCGCCCTTTAGTAGATACTGTGTATGAGTCTAAATTTACCAATATGAAAGAACTGCGCGTTCAACATCGCGGTAGACCCTTAAGAGCTTTCTTCGCATTTGATCCCTTACGACAGGCTATTGTTCTATGTATTGCTGATAAAGGCGGTAAAAAGCGTTTTTATAAAGACATGCTGGATATTGCAGATGAACAATACCAACTTCATCTCACTACCCTAGGAGATAAATCTAATGGCTAAGACTCTGCAAGAATTGTTAGCTAGCCGCTCTCCAGAGAGCCAAGCCCGTATTCAAAAAATGGCTGATGAATTACTGCTAGAAAATCAGCTTCATCTTATTCGTGAAGAACTCGAAATTTCTCAAAAAGAGCTTGCTGAAACTTTGGGAATAAAACAGCCATCGCTTTCAGCAATAGAAAATCGTGGCAATGATCTTAAGATTTCAACCTTGAAAAAGTATGTTGAGGCAATGGGAGGGAAGCTCCGTATTGATGTAGAGCTTCCAACAGGAAAACATATAGGATTCAACGTTTAACAATAAAAATGGGAGCTATAGGCTCCCATTTTTAGATTCGTATAACGTTGA
>NZ_JBBCWZ010000066.1:0-16445 GCF_037145695.1 Acinetobacter sp. USHLN143 | reverse complement strand
GCAGAAGAAATTATTTAGACCAGTTATCAAAAACTTCATTGATGACTTTATTCTCGATAAAAATCATCTGCTACCACAGAGAATCTATAAATAATAGTGCGTAAGTCCTATCAGATTATTTTCTTGTTCTAATTTCATTATCCCCTCCGCATTATCATTATTTTGTAATCATAGCGTTCAGAATTAGTTAACGAAACAGCATAAAGTGACTTTAAACTTGACTAAAAATTCTTAAATCCTGCTCACTTATCAATAACTCTGGCCTGATTCACCTAATGAATCAAACTTTAACAAGATTGCCCTATTTATCTGTACTGACTACTTTTAATGTAATTCATAACAAATAATTTAATAGGGTCAAAACAATGAAAAAATTAACGCTTACTGCTGCGCTAGCAGTTGTTATTGCAGGAGCTTTAACCGCCTGTTCAAAGCCCAATGATAATGAGCCGATGAATAATAATGCTCAATCCAGCCCAGCCATGATGGAGCAAAATAACGCGGATACCAGTATGAACCGTGCTGATAGCGCAGAAACCTCACTAGATTGGGCAGGTGAATATGAAGGTGTTTTTCCTTGTGCTGACTGTGAAGGGATTAAGGTCGAGCTAGATCTCAATCCGGATAAAACCTATGAGCTAAATGAGGAATATTTAGGTAAAGCTGGAAATAATGAGACCGAAACTAAAGGCAGTTTCAGTTTTGACCCTCAAGATCCTTCAATTATCACATTAGATAACAAAGCTGAAAATCGTAAATTCTTTGTCGGTGAAAATTTTATTGAAGCACGCGAGATGAAATCAGGTAAAAAAATTGACAGTAATTTAAATTATAAATTAGTTAAAAAGTCCGCATCATAATTTTGTAAACGCATAAAAAAATCCCCGCTATTGCGGGGATTTTTTTATGAAATGCTCGGATGATGAATTACATCATGCCGCCCATACCGCCCATGCCGCCCATATCAGGCATTGCAGGTTTGTCTTCTGGGATTTCAGTGATCATGCATTCAGTGGTCAGCATCAGGCCAGCAACAGAAGCTGCGTGCTCAAGTGCAGAACGAGTTACTTTAGCAGGGTCAAGAATACCCATTTCCAGCATATCGCCATATTCACCAGTTGCAGCATTATAACCGAAGTTACCTTCGCCATTCTTCACAGCGTTGATCACTACAGAAGGCTCATCACCTGCATTAGATACGATTTGACGAAGCGGTGCTTCAATCGCGCGGCGAAGAATGTTGATACCTACGTTTTGATCATCATTCGCGCCTGTTACGCCTTCAAGTGCAGATGCAGCACGTACCAGTGCAACACCACCACCTGCAACAACACCTTCTTCAACCGCAGCGCGAGTCGCGTGAAGCGCATCGTCTACACGGTCTTTCTTCTCTTTCATTGCAACTTCAGTTGCAGCACCAATTTTGATGACAGCAACACCGCCAGCAAGTTTCGCTACACGCTCTTGAAGTTTTTCTTTGTCGTATTCTGAAGTAGATTCTTCGATCTGTGCACGGATTTGCTGTACACGATCAGCGATTTGGCCAGCGTTACCCGCACCATCTACAATCACAGTATTTTCTTTAGATACAGTCACTTTATGTGCTGTACCCAAGTGATCAAGCGTCGTTTGATCCAACTGCATGCCGATTTCTTCAGAAATCACAGTACCGCCAGTCAAGATCGCGATGTCTTGAAGCATAGCCTTACGACGGTCACCAAAACCAGGTGCTTTCACCGCACATACTTTGATAATACCGCGCATGTTGTTAACAACAAGCGTCGCAAGCGCTTCGCCTTCAACATCTTCAGAAATGATTAAAAGCGGTTTGCCAGTTTTAGCAACAGCTTCAAGTACTGTAATCAATTCACGAATATTGCTGATTTTTTTATCAACAAGAAGAATGAACGGATTTTCAAGTTCTGCTGTTAAAGTATCTTGCTTGTTCGCGAAGTACGGAGAAATATAACCGCGGTCAAACTGCATCCCTTCAACTACGTCAAGCGAATCTTCGAAGCCTGAACCTTCTTCAACCGTGATCACGCCTTCTTTGCCCACTTTTTCCATTGCTTGCGCAATCAGTTGACCTACAGTCGTGTCAGAGTTAGCAGAGATCGAACCTACTTGCTCAATCGCTTTAGAGTCTGATGCCGGTTTTGCTGTTGCCTTGATGTTTTCAACAACAGAACGTACCGCAATATCAATACCGCGTTTCAAGTCCATTGGGTTCATACCCGCTGTTACTGACTTGATGCCTTCGTTCAAGATTGCTTGAGCAAGAACAGTTGCAGTCGTTGTACCATCACCTGCGATATCGTTAGTTTTTGAAGAAACTTCACGAACCAGTTGAGCACCCATGTTCTCAAACTTGTCTTTCAGCGTAATTTCTTTGGCAACAGTGACACCATCTTTAGTGATGTGCGGTGAACCGAAAGAACGGTCGATCACCACGTTACGGCCTTTAGGACCAAGCGTAACTTTTACTGCATCTGCAAGGGTGTTTACACCAGCAATCATTTTTGAACGAGCTGAATCACCAAATTTTACGTCTTTAGCTGACATATTTGACTCCGAATATTGTTGTATCTTTACAAAATCTGATTTGGAATGAATAAAACTTTTTTAGCGCAGATTAAGCTTCTAATACCGCTAAAATGTCAGATTCTTTCATGATTAAAAGCTCTTCGCCGTTTACTTTTACAGTAGTGCCTGCATAAGTACCGAACAATACTTTGTCGCCAACTTTTACGTCTAACGCGCGTACGCCATTATCAGTGATTTGACCATTACCAACTGCAATGATTTCACCTTGAGCAGGTTTCTCAGCAGCCGAACCTGGAAGTAAAATGCCTCCAGCTGTTTTAGTTTCTTCTTCAACACGACGAATAACAACGCGGTCATGTAATGGACGAATGTTGCTCATAAATAACTCCATCAGACTAAGTCTTTTTTAGGTCACTGATGACGACTTAATTATTCCATGGGTCATCATCAAAAATTTTTGATGTCACTTTTATGGAGATGGAATAAAACGCTTCAAGGGCAAAAATGAAAAAAAATTGGTTTTTTTTAACGAATCATAGGTTTTCGTCTATTTATTCAGCAGATCGGCTTTCAACAAAAAGGCTTGCGCCGCTTCGTCGAACAAATATTGAGAAATTTTTCCTGTGGCATCAATCAGATTAAAACTGTTAGGTTCATCTTTATGTAGACGATTTGACGCAGAAGTCCCCGCATGCACATCATATACAGGATGATCCACCCCTAGTCCGAACATCTGATTCAAATCATAAATCGCGGGTTGATGCAGATGCCCATGTAACAGCGCAAACAGACCATGCTCTGCCCAGGCCTCTAAAGCAATTTTGGCCATCAGTGGACTGTCCTTGAAACCGCGCTTATTTTGAAAGGGTACATAAAAAGGCTGATGGCTGACAATGATTTTTAATTTGGACGCAGGCGCCTGCGCCAGCGTCAGGTCAATACGCTGAATCTGCTCAAGGGATAAATGCCCTTTGGTATGATATCGACGTCGGATCGAATTCACCCCAATCAGATAAAAATTTTCAGTTTCAAATATTGGCTCCAATTCACCAAAAAAAATCTGGTAACGGGTAAATGGATTGAAAAGCCGATTCCACAAATGATAGAGCGGAATATCATGATTCCCCGGGATCACCATATAAGGCGTATTGAGCTGATCTAAAAATTTTTTACAGGCAAAAAACTGGCCCAATCGTGCGCGCTGAGTCAGATCACCACTGATGACGACAGCTTCAAGTGGATGGGTCTGACAGAAATGTCGAATCGCGTCTAAACACTCCGGCTTCTCTGTTCCAAAATGCAGATCAGACAGATGCAGGATCATGTGGCACCATTACGCTTAGGCTATCTTTTAATACAGAAATATTGAGTGGCGGGGCCATTTCCACAATTTCCCCGTCAATCGCCACCATCAATTTCTTGGCTCTGGATTCGATTCTGACTTGATCGGCTGCAAAACTATAGACATCTGATGCTTGGTCAATCTTGCCTCGAATCAGCTGATACACTAGCTTAAATAAAGTAAGCTTATCACTTTTAGAAACTATCACTCCCGCCACTTTGCCTTTTTCAGCCGCTTCTGCAATGCGCATTTTCATATCCGCCAGTTGCAAGGGATTATTGCCAAAAAAGATCAGTGGTGTTTTTACCGGATATTTCTTTTGATCCACCCAGATTTTTAGTTTTAATTCTTTACGGTCGCGAATTAAAACATCCAGTGCAGAAGTATAGGCATGTAGCGGTAAGCGACCAAAAATACGATTATAGTCTTCACGTTTTTTAATAAATAAAGGATATAGACCCAAACTGGCATTATTCAGATAAATTTCCTGATTGATCCGAGCAACATTCATACGTTGTGGCTGTCCTGTCGCAATCACTTTTGCCGCTTCAAGTAAATCTAGCGGAATCCCCAATAATCTGGCTACATAGTTAAAAGTCCCTAAAGGCAAAATACCGACAGGAATTTGCGTATTCAACACATGTTTGGCGACTGTATTTAAAGTTCCATCTCCGCCTGCCGCAACGATAATTCCTGACTCGCTAGATGCCAAATGCTGTTCAAGCACCTCAGCCATAATTTTATCAAATTGCTGTGAATCATTGATTTCATAAGCTTTAGTTTGATAACCCTGGGCTGAAAATATATCGATCAGCTGCTCATAAATGCCTTCTGGCCCCTGTATGCGAAAACCAGCTTTATGATTAAAAATTAGCGATAAGGGTTTAGATTGATTAGACATTTTTCGCGCAATTTCATTGAAGCCTATTGGCATTTTGTCCAATTCATAGACAATTAACAGTGGCTTTATGTAAAATTCAAATGGCAACCATTTATTTAATCAATAATGAATATTAGAGGTCTTATAAAATTAAGATAATGATTTTAATATTAATTTTTAAAATAAATACTATCCATAATTTAAATAAATAATATTAATAATTCAAACATTTAGTTTTATCTTGTTGTTTTACTTATATTTATAAATAAAATAGCATTATATTCCAAAAGAAATCTAGCACTTCTTTGGTCTTATTTTTTTTATCATTTTATGCTTTAATACAGCCACTTTTTTTCATACTTCATCTGGGCGATATTTTTTATTGCTCGGATTGTACTTTGTACATCTAATTTGTACACATTTGAGATAGGCCTCACCATGACCCAAGTGAACGCACCAGAATTCGTTCGTCACCCTAAGCTTATTGCTTGGGTGGAAGAGATTGCTAAATTAACAAAACCAGCAAAAATTGAATGGTGTGACGGTAGCGCAGAAGAATATCAACGTTATATCGACTTGATGATCGCTAACGGCACAATGCAAGCGCTGAATCAAGAAACTCATCCTGGTTCTTATCTTGCAAATTCTGATCCTTCTGACGTAGCACGTGTTGAAGATCGTACTTACATCTGCTCTGAAAACAAAGACGATGCTGGCGCGACCAACAACTGGGAAGCACCTGCTGTCATGCGCGAAAAATTGAACGGTTTATTTGACGGTTCAATGGCAGGTCGTACACTTTATGTGGTTCCATTCTCAATGGGTCCATTGGGTTCTCATATCGCTCATATCGGTATCGAGTTAACTGACTCTCCTTACGTTGCAGTAAGCATGTCTAAAATGGCTCGTATGGGTAAAGCTGTTTATGACGTTCTTGGTACTGACGGTGAATACGTTCCTTGCGTACACACTGTAGGTGCTCCGCTTGCGAATGGCGAAAAAGATGTTGCATGGCCTTGCAACAAAGAAAAATACATCGTGCATTACCCAGAAACGCGTGAGATCTGGTCTTATGGTTCTGGTTATGGCGGTAACGCATTGTTGGGTAAAAAATGCCTGGCATTACGTATTGCATCATTCATGGGTCGTCAACAAGGCTGGTTAGCTGAACACATGCTGATCCTTGGCGTGACCAACCCACAAGGTGAAAAACACTACATCGCAGCTGCATTCCCATCTGCATGTGGTAAAACAAACTTCGCTATGCTGATTCCACCAGCAGGCTATGAAGGCTGGAAGATTGAAACTGTAGGTGACGATATTGCCTGGATCAAACCAGGTGAAGACGGTCGCCTATATGCAATCAACCCAGAAGCTGGTTTCTTCGGTGTAGCGCCTGGTACCAATACCAAGACCAACCCGAACTGTATGGCAACCATGCACAAAGACGTGATTTATACAAACGTTGCTGTGACTGACAATGGTGAAGTATGGTGGGAAGGCCTGACTAAAGAAGCGCCTGCCAACCTGACTAACTGGAAAGGCCAACCACACACTGGCGAAGAAAAAGCAGCGCATCCAAATGCTCGTTTCACAGTTGCAGCTGGTCAATGCCCTTCTATTGACGCTGACTGGGAAAATCCAGCTGGTGTGCCAATTTCTGCGTTCATCTTCGGTGGTCGTCGTGCAGACACAGTGCCTCTAATTTCAGAAGCATTTGACTGGGTTGACGGTGTTTACAAAGCTGCGACTATGGGATCTGAAACCACTGCTGCTGCTGTTGGCCAACAAGGTATCGTTCGTCGTGACCCGTTCGCGATGCTGCCATTCGCTGGCTACAACATGGCGGATTACTTCACGCACTGGTTAGAAATGGGTGAGCAAGTGGGTGCGAAAGCTGCTGCTGGCAACAAACTTCCTGGTATCTACAACGTGAACTGGTTCCGTCGTGATGCTGAAGGCAACTTCGTATGGCCTGGTTTCGGTCAAAACATGCGTGTTCTTGAGTGGATTATTGACCGTTGTGAAGGTCGTGCTGATGCTGTTGAAACACCAATCGGCCTAGTTCCTACTTACGAACAGTTGAACTGGACTGGTTCTGACTTCACTAAAGAACAATTTGACCTAGTAACTTCTCAAGACAAAGATCAATGGATCAAAGAACTTGAAAGCCATACTGAATTGTTCGACAAGCTGGGTGAGCGTTTACCGGAAGCGTTAAAAACTCGTCAAGCAGAACTTATTGCTGCGGTTAAATCTGCTTAATTGCTGATTTAATTTAAAAAAGGTCGCATAAGCGGCCTTTTTTATTGGCTGTTTAAACAATTGATCACAATTGACCAGAGCAGCTGCTTAAGCAAAATATGGCATACTTAAGCCAAGACTTCAGGAACTATAAATATGAAAAGAACAACAGTAATTTTGGCTGTGGCTGCAAGCAGTTTTGTACTGAGTGCATGTCAGACCACACCCCATCAATTCAATGGACAAAGTGGCTATGAGATTCTGGAACGTTCAGGCAATACAGCAACCCTGAGCTACACCCTCTCAGGACGACCAAGCCAGGATGAAAATCGCTTGCAAGCCGCTTGCAGACACGTGTTAGGAAATTCCAAAACTTACAATATCCAGATTTTAAGCACCAATGAAATTTCCAATCCAACTGCGGAACAGGAAAACTATGGCCGCCAACTGGGTAATAGCCGCACGCAAATCAGCTTAAGCAACACGCCCGATTTACATAATAGCGAGAACCCGGGTGCACGCGAAGCTTTAGAAGCCCGCCCAACGACCATGCGCGTTATTCGTTATACTTGTTCTTAATATCTGATACTTATAGAAATCAAGACAATCAAAAAGGGCTAACTGCCCTTTTTGATTTTTCAACTTTAAAGTGTTTTATAGAAACTGACATTACGAAATTCTGGTGATTCATCCAGATCTGGCCAAGTCGTTGCACTGCGCTCATCCAGTTTTTCATATTGAGGATGACTAAAGTTTTTTACTCGACTATCTGCAACCCAGACCTCAGGTGCAAATCTTAAAAACTCATCCAGGAAGAAACGGTTACATTGATCATAAAGCACATCTGCGGCTAATAAAATATCCACTTTCTCTGCCTTATATAGGTCATCCAGATATTCAAGCTCGACATCATTTAGCTCTGCATTGGCACGACAGGCATCTAGACTAACTTGATCGATATCACAGCAGATCACACGTTTTGCACCTGCCATTTTCGCCGCAATGGCAACTACGCCCGATCCCGCCCCAAAATCCAAAACTACTTTGTCTTTAACATGATGCGGCTCTGCCAATAGCCACTGCGCCATCGCCAAGCCTGAGGCCCAGCAAAAGATCCAGTATGGTGTATCATTCCAAATGCGACGAATCACCTCATCATCCAGCTTATCTGTTGGGAATACTGGCGGAATCAGCCACAGGGAAATGGGTGTATCCGGCAATTGCTGTGCATGTAGCTCACAGTGTGGAATCACATCATGCAAGGCTTTTAGTAGATGTTCTGGGGCTTGAGGGAGTCGGAAGGTGCAGCTCATTAGATTTCTTTTAATTAGTATTAATGTCTTTGAAGAATCTCCCCTAGCCCCTCTTTAAAAAAGAGGGGGAAACTCCATCCAAAAATAGTGATCAGAGTTCCCTCCTTTGAAAAAGGAGGGTTAGGGAGGATTTGATTAACCTAAAGCTTTTTCAGCAGCTTCAACCGTTTGACGGATTAAAGTGGTAATCGTCATTGGACCTACACCACCCGGAACTGGTGTGTAAGCAGCAGCAATTTCTTCAATGCCAACAAGTTGGATATCACCAACACCACCGCCATCACGTGGATGGAAACCAGCATCAACAACCACTGCACCTTGTTTGATCCAGTCTTTTTGAATTAATTCTGCTTTACCTACCGCACCGACAATGATGTCCGCTTGCTTAACAAAGCTTGCAAGATCTTGAGTACGTGAATGGCAAATGGTTACGGTTGCATTCGCTTCTAGCAGCATCGCAGCCATTGGTTTGCCCAAAATTGCAGAACGACCGACAACCACCGCATGTTTACCCGCGATTTCAATGTTGTTTTCTTTCAGAATCGTCATGATCCCGGCAGGCGTCGCTGAACCATAGGCAGCTTCGCCCATCGCCATACGCCCATAACCCAGGCAAGTGACGCCATCGACGTCTTTTTCAAGTGAGATTGCGTCGAAGCAAGCACGCTCATCGATTTGTGCAGGAACCGGATGCTGAAGCAGAATACCGTGTACATCTGGATTGGCATTTAACTTTTCAATTTCTGCAAGAAGTTGTTCAGTTGTGGTTTCGGTTGGAAGCTCAACTTTTAATGAATCCATACCAACACGGCGACAAGCATTGCCTTTCATACGCACATAAGTTGCAGATGCACCATCGTCACCTACCAAAATCGTCGCAAGAATTGGAGTACGACCTGATTTTGCTTTCAGCGCTTCTACGCGAGTAAACAAGTCAGCTTCAATTTGCTTCGCCAATGCACGACCGTCTAGAACTAATGCCACGGCATTTCTCCCAAGTGTTGATATGAATCAATTTTGCACATTCTACATGAATAATTTAAATATTTTCCGCCAGATGATGTTTTTATGCGCATACAGATGAATACACTATTGTTTTTTTTTCTGAGCTTGCTAATATACGCATCAACAAGACGCGGCGGGGTGGCAGAGTGGTCATGCAGCGGACTGCAACTCCGTGGACGCCGGTTCGATTCCGACCTCCGCCTCCATCTTGTTAAAGCCCGAGTGGTGAAATCGGTAGACACAGGGGATTTAAAATCCCCCGCCCACAAAGCGTGCCAGTTCGAGTCTGGCCTCGGGCACCATTCTTCTACTATAGAAAGATGGTGCAAATAAAGAACCCAGCGAAAGCTGGTTTTTTTATGTCTGTAATTTAGTTAGTCAAAAAATAAGTAAATTAAATTCCCATTTAAAGTGTCATCATTAATCAGGCCCTCCTGCTCTGCTTTCTCAATATCATCCAGCAGAACGTAAATATCCTTGCAAATCCTGTTCCAGTTTCCGCTGAAAATGAATCGGCTCAATAATTTTCACATAGGGCAACCAGTAACGCACCAAAGGCAACAACTGCATTTCGTGACGAATCTGGCAACTGATCACTAACTCTCCAGTCTCGGCTTCCTGCTCGATCTGCTGTTCTGGAAATAAACGGCGCTCTTTAAAAAAGACCGTGACTTCAGGTTGTACCCTGATTAAGACTTGCTGCTTTTGCTGCCCAAACCAGATGCTGTCTTCATCTGCCAGCATTTTCAGTATTTCAGGATCATGCGCAAAGCTCTCCGCCTTAGAAACCAGCTTGAGCTGTTGCACCTGACTTAAGCGATAAGTGCGCAACTTGTCCTGATCTACGCCCACCAGATACCAGATACCATGATGGTGAATCAAGCGATAAGGCTTAATGATTCGCAATTGATCTGAATATTGCAACTCAACCTGCTGACGTTTATAGATTGCGCTTG
Organism: Acinetobacter sp. USHLN143; assembly: GCF_037145695.1. Taxonomy (GTDB): domain Bacteria; phylum Pseudomonadota; class Gammaproteobacteria; order Pseudomonadales; family Moraxellaceae; genus Acinetobacter; species Acinetobacter fasciculus. Next base: position 6,161 of record NZ_JBBCWZ010000066.1, on the reverse strand, counting down.
CAAGCAACTTGAAATGTTCGGCAAACTGTTTGGCATCTTCAAAATAATAGCCTTTTGCCGAAAATACCTGATTTGCCCGCTCATCCAGCAGTTCACGCATAAAAGACATATCCAACGCCGGATACAACTCACTGATCCCCGAAAGCTGGGCAAAAGTCTGGATATCCTGCAATTTAAACCGCCCTAAATAAGAGGGTTCCAGATAATATCGTTTCTGTTCATCTTGAAGTAAGGGTAAGTAAGAGCCTAGACGATCAAAATCACGCTCAATGGTGCGGGTGCTGACCTGAAATTCTGCAGCTAGCTCTGCAGCCCGGAGTTGATATCCGACGTTTAATTTGGTCAAAATTCTGGCTAAACGCTCTGCAAGACGCTCATGTGTTGAAGCTGGGCGCTTCATAAATCCCCACTTAATACATTCTCATGTACTTATTTATCGCTAGATGTTGAATGATTATACTGAATACCGATCAATGAATAATATTAGGACAAAGTCTAAGATATTTTTTTGCATCAGATCTTGACCCTTTATTCACCCTAAAAATACAAGATCTTATTTGGATTTTCTGGATGCTTTCTTGCTTGAATGACGATTTTGTATTGTTAATCTTTCTATATAACGCTCCAGATGCAGCATCGCCCGATACATTTTATGTAACTCTACCCAGCTGATGGTTCCGCGAATAATCATTTTATGAATACGTCGTAATGCTCTTAAACTATGTTTTGAACTATATGCTGTTGAAATAATTTTCATCTTATTTTCCCTCTCACATTCATGTGAATGTTTAACCTTTTGGTCGGAATTATCGATACATGCAATTTACGTGGCATTCCTGACAGGTTGTGTCGAACCGTTAGCATTTTTTAATTTTTATTCAAAATTTTATATATTTATTTGTAATAAGATTTTACTTAAAATTAAAAAAAGCCAGTAAAATTACTGGCTTTTTTTTGAATCACTTATCCCGTATTAAATAATTTCAACCACAACTTTACCCACATGCTCTCCAGTATCCATTGCGGCATGGGCATCCTGAATCTGATCAAATTTAAACGTTTTATAGATCATCGGGAGACATTCGCCTTTCGCCCATAATGGTGCAATCTGCTCTTTGAGACCTTGTGCAATTTCCGCTTTTTCAGCCGTGCTACGTGCACGCATGGTGGAACCGGTAATGGTCAAACGTTTCATCATAATCTGACCGAGTTTGACTTCTTTAGCCTTGGCACCACCCAAGAAAGCGATATAGACCAGACGTCCATCACGGCGCAACAAATTCAAATTACGCTCTAAATATGGTGCACCGACCATATCTAAAATGACATCGACACCACCATTGTCAGTGGCTTCATTAATAACTTGCTCAAAGTCCTGAGTTTTATAGTTAATAGCCGTGGTTAAATCAGAAATCGCTGCAACTTTTTCATCCGAACCGACGGTTGCAAAAGTTTTGATGCCAAGTGATTTACACAACATCAAAGCAGTCGTACCAATCCCGCTCGTTCCACCATGCACCAGTACCGTTTCCCCTGCTTTGGCCTTACCCATCTGGAACACGTTCGCCCATACAGTAAAGAAAGTTTCAGGAATGGCCGCTGCCTGTACAAAACTTACGCCTTCAGGAATATTCAAGGTCTGGCTTTCTGGCACTACGCAATATTCAGCATAACCGCCACCATTGGTCAGGCCACAAACCTTGTCACCGATTTTAAACTGGCTGACATCGCTACCAACCGCAACCACTTCCCCTGCCACTTCCAGACCAGGAACTGGTGTTACCCCTTTAGGCATCGGATATAAGCCTTGACGCTGCAGGATATCTGGACGGTTAATACCAAAGGCATGAACTTTCACCAGAACTTCATCTGCTTTAGGTTCAGGTACAGTCACCATTTCATAAGCGAGTTTATCAACACCACCCGGTTCTGTAATAATGACTTGCTGCATGGTTTGTTGCGACATGATTTCTTTCCCTAATCTATGCATTTCATATATCTTGGACTTATTTGAACATAGTTAGCATGAGGAATGAAGCTACATCGGACTTATGTATAATCGGGGGACTATTCAGGAAATTGATAATAGGCCAACCATGACCCAAGTGATCGAATATAACGAAAACAATTACAGTGATTTTGAGTGGTTTGAAGGTTTTGCCGTGATTCGCTTTTATGCAGACTGGTGCAAGCCCTGTGTTCAGAATTTTCCGATCTTTGCCGAACTGGCGACATACTATGCTGAGGTAAATCCTGAAGTTAAATTTGGCAAGATCAATGTGGATCAGTCTCCGATTTTAACCTTGCGCTATAATGCCTATGGTTTGCCTTCTACGCTTATTTTTAGAAATGGAGAAATTATTAAAAGGATTGCAGGCGTGAAAAGTTTAACTGAAATGAAAGCTATTCTGGCCTTAGTCCTTAATGATTCTTATGAGTAATTATCCATGTAAAGCTAAATCCAACAAAAATATTTCTCTTTAATTAACTACGCCCTTTATATTCCTTTACCATTCGATCACTCACATCTTCCGGATAACACAGCGGCGCATATCCGCCTGCACGATTATAAGCACTACGCTTACCACAACGACTACCATTACGTGCAGTATTATAAGGACACGGACAATTTCCTGGATAATTCTCAATCGACTGCTGGATTATTTTTTGCTTGATTGCTTCAACGCTTTGGCTGCTCTGTTTGGCTTCAGCTCCAAAAGCCACACACAAGCCAGCCAGCAATATTAATTTTTTCATATATTCCCCAAATCTAGGGAGTATTGTATTAATTGACTAGTAAATTGAAAGATCACATTTTGACTAATCGAATGATTTTCATGCAATCAAAATTTAGGCAATAAAAAACCCGCTTTTCAGCGGGTTTCTTCAAATCAGTCCAGTCTTAAAGACGAACCAATTCCACAATCTTCTCAGCAAGTTCTTCAACTGTATCTACGGTTAAAGTCGTGTCTGTACCTTCAGCAGCATCGGTAATCACAACCACACCAGTTTCACGAACCAGTGCAACCTGCTCCGCATTCAAACCTGCTTTAGCAATAGCAACGATCCCTTGCTGAAGCAACAAGCTTTCAAGCGCCTGAGCATTTTCCAAAGCTTTACCAGATACAGTCACCGCAGCAGGTTTTTGACCCAAACGTGCTGCACGTGCTTCTGCAGTGACAGGCTCATCGTGTGCAGACCATTCAACTGATTCTTCCACCATACCCGCACCAATCGTCACGTTATTCAAACGATCGATAAAGATAAACGAACCGGTGAAACGGCTGTCCTGATAACGGTCAAAGACCACTGGTGCATCAAACTCAACAGTCACATTGGCAATTGCATTCAGCTCAAGCTTATCCACCTGAACTTTTTCCAATGTATTGACGTTGGTACGGTAATGAATTGCCGTTACTTTTGCCGGAACGGTTTGTGTACCAATCTTGATGTTGTACAGCTTGCCAATCACCAGCGGTTGATCAGCCATCCACACCACAGTCGCTTGAACTGAACGGGAAATATTTGGAACAGCTTGATCCGCACGAATTAACACGTTACCACGTGAAATATCAATTTCATCGTTGAGTGTTAAAGTCACTGCCTGACCTGCAACGGCATGCTCAAGATTACCATCAAAAGTGACGATTTCTTTCACTGTAGACGACTTACCTGATGGTAATGCCGTTACAGTATCACCAACATTGATATCGCCAAGTGCGATCGTACCGCAGAAACCACGGAAGTCGAGGTTCGGACGGTTCACGTACTGCACAGGGAAACGGAAATCCTGCTTCGCTGAACTACGATTAATTTCTACCGACTCAAGCGTACCCATCAGCGTTTCACCAGTGTACCACGGCGTATTGGCCGACTTGTTCACCACATTATCGCCATTCAATGCAGAAATAGGCGTAAAGATGATATTGCTTGGTTTACGGTCGCCCAATTGTGCAACGAATGCCGCATATTCAGCCTGGATTTCATTGAAACGTGTTTCAGAGAATTCCACCAAGTCCATCTTGTTGATCGCAACAATGATGTTCTTGATACCGAGCAAACTCGCAATAAAGGTATGACGACGCGTCTGGGTTTGCACGCCATAACGCGCATCAATCAAGATGATCGCAAGGTCACACGTCGACGCACCTGTCGCCATGTTACGAGTGTACTGTTCGTGTCCCGGCGTATCCGCGATGATGAACTTACGTTTTTCTGTCGAGAAATAACGATAGGCCACATCAATGGTAATGCCTTGCTCACGCTCTGCTTGTAAACCATCGACCAGAAGCGCCAAGTCAGGTGCATCACCTGTCGTACCGACTTTTTTCGAGTCACGGGTCACAGCCTGTAATTGATCTTCATAAATCAATTTTGAATCATACAGCAGACGACCGATTAACGTCGATTTACCATCGTCCACGTTACCGCAAGTCAGGAAACGTAACAGGTCTTTATTTTCATGTTGTTTCAGATAGCCCAAGATATCTTGGCTGATTAAATCAGATTGATGAGACATCGCTCAAAGCTCCACATATTCTTTAGAAATCGTTTTTCAATCCCTCTAAATCGCCCTTTAGAAAAGGAAGACTTCACTCCGCTTTTTAAGCCCCTCTTTCTCAAAGAGGTGAGCAGCACTGCTGCGCAAGGGAGATTTTAGGGGGGGGAGATTAGAAGTAGCCTTCCTGCTTCTTCTTCTCCATCGAGCCTGCTTCATCATGGTCAATCATACGACCTTGACGCTCAGAACTGGTTGCCAGCAACATTTCCTGAATAATTTCCGGCAAGGTATTGGCTGTAGATTCCACAGCACCTGTTAATGGATAACAACCCAAAGTACGGAAACGTACCGATTTCATTTGTGGAACTTCACCTTCTTTTAAAGGCATACGTTCATCATCAACCATAATAAGTGTTCCACTACGTTCAACCACAGGACGTTCTGCAGCCAAATAAAGTGGTACTAATGGAATACTTTCCAAATAGATGTATTGCCAGATATCCAGCTCAGTCCAGTTAGATAATGGGAATACACGAATACTTTCGCCTTTATTCACTTTACCGTTATAAAGATTCCAAAGTTCTGGACGCTGGTTTTTCGGATCCCAGCGATGTTTCGAATCACGGAATGAATAAACACGTTCTTTCGCACGTGATTTTTCTTCATCACGGCGCGCGCCACCAAAAGCAGCATCAAAACCGTATTTATCCAGAGCCTGTTTTAAGCCCTGAGTTTTCATGATGTCGGTATATTTAGAACTACCGTGGTCGAACGGGTTAATACCTGCTTCAACCCCTTCTTTATTCTGATGCACGATCAAATCGAAACCATGGGTTTTCGCCATGTTGTCCCGGAAAGTGATCATGTCTTTAAACTTCCAGCCTGTATCGACATGTAATAATGGAAATGGAAGTTTTGCTGGGTAGAACGCTTTTAGCGCAAGATGCAGCATGACCGCCGAATCTTTACCAATCGAATACAGCATGACCGGATTTTCAAACTCGGCAGCAACTTCGCGGATGATATGAATACTCTCAGCTTCAAGCTGTTTGAGATGAGTAAGTCTTTCCTCATTTAACGACATGGACAACACCAGCTTAGAAAAACGTGTACTTATGACACTTTTGAAAATTTATATTCATTATAGTGATTTACTTATCCTATCCATTGCTTGTTTTATGATATTGATATATCAAAAGCTCATATAAAAATTCATCAATAATGAATATCAGTTTTTATGAATCAATAATTTGCCCAATTCAAGCGAGGATATTGTGTGGTATAGCTATATATTACCCTGTCGCTAAGCCAATAAAATCCTAGGAAAATAATCTAAAGTAGTGGTTCTCAAATAGTTAAAAAATTACTAGAGTAAGACTCAATTCTCCCTATTGATATACTTCGTTTATGCCCTATAGCGCTTTTGATCTTGCCACTGTAAAAACCCGTCTGGAACAGGCCCAGCTTGCTAGTTATATTTATCAGCACCAGCAAAATATTTTGGTCTTGCAAGAACCTTTCAGTGATGATGGCAAGCCTTTAAATATCTGGTGGTGTTTCAAAAAGTATGCTGGCGTTAAACAAATCCGTTATTAAGGTAAAAGAAAGTCAAATCAAAGGCTTTAAAATGATTTTCGAGCTTTTTAGAAAAGTTGCAACT
>NZ_JBBCWZ010000065.1:0-16812 GCF_037145695.1 Acinetobacter sp. USHLN143 | reverse complement strand
TTATACTGTCACTTAGGCAGGCTGGACACTTGATTTCTAGAGTTATTCGCATTTCTCTATTTTATCAAAATCCAACCTGCTTTTTTTCAGCATACTTTTTGAAACACCACCGAATTTTGCAACAACTGACGTTCAGCGTCCTGAAAGCTGATGCTCTGCGCATGAGCAAAGCTGCCATACATCATTGATGCAAGCAGATTTAAACCCCAGACAAGCTGTATTTTATTTTTCTTTAAGTTCATAAAGTCGCTAAACTGATTTAAAGCCGATAATGTTATCCGGCTAGTATAAATCAAAGGTTTGCAGATAGAACTAGTGTAAAGTTATAGTATTGTTTCTTTTACATCTGTATTTCAAATACTTATCGGCTGTTTTTAATGGAATATCTAGAATCAAAAAATGGCTTAATCTTGAATATTTTCAATTGTTAGTTCAAAGATGATAAAAACAGCAGGCTAAAATACTGGTCAATTTATCTTGTGAATCTACATTGATTTCTTGACTCTATCTTGACTCATAGATTGAAATAATTTTGTGCAAGACCCTGCCAGATATGGTTAAATGCCATCATTTTATTGTGTTTCACTCTGAAAGGAAAAATCATGCGCGCGTACAACTTCTGTGCTGGTCCTGCTGCATTACCGACTGCCGTACTTGAAAAAGCTCAAGCTGAAATGCTTGACTGGCATGGCAAAGGTCTTTCGATCATGGAAATGAGCCACCGTAGTTCCGACTATGTTGCCATGGCTGAAAAAGCGGAAGCAGACCTGCGCAAACTCATGAATATTCCTGAGAACTACAAAGTATTGTTCTTGCAGGGTGGGGCATCACTACAGTTCTCGGCAATTCCATTGAACCTGCTTGGCAAAAACAACAAAGCAGACTATATCGATACCGGCATCTGGTCTGAAAAAGCCTTGAAAGAAGCGAAACGTTATGGCGATATCAATGTTGTAAAAGCAGGTATCCAAATTGATGGCAAATATGCGATCAGTGCACAAAGCGAATGGAATCTTTCTGATGATGCAGCTTATGTGCATTATGCGGATAATGAAACTATTGGCGGTCTGCAATTTTCTTCAATTCCTGAAACAGACAAGCCATTAGTGTGCGACTATTCATCTAGTATTTTATCTGCACCATTAGACGTTTCTAAATTTGGTTTGATCTATGCCGGTGCGCAAAAGAATATCGGGCCTGCTGGCTTAACGCTGGTGATCATTCGTGAAGATTTACTCGATCAAGCCAAACCAGAAATTCCAAGCATCTTGAAATATTCAGATCAAGCGAAAAATGGCTCAATGGTCAACACACCATCCACTTATGCATGGTACTTATCTGGTCTGGTATTCGAGTGGTTACTGGAAAATGGCGGCGTAGATGCCATGCACAAAGTGAACCTTGAGAAAGCCAACCTGCTTTATGGTTATATCGATCAAAGCGATTTTTATGCGAATCCAATCGCAAAAGCAAACCGTTCGATCATGAACGTACCATTTACCTTGGCCAATGCAGATCTTGAGAAACAGTTCCTGAAAGAAGCCGAAGCGCAGCATTTATTGAATCTTGCTGGTCACCGTTCGGTTGGCGGTATGCGCGCAAGTATTTATAATGCCGTGCCTTTAGAGGGTGTGCAGGCATTGGTGAACTTTATGGATGACTTTGCCAAACGCAATGGTTAATTCCTGAAACGAAAAAACCCAGCACAGGCTGGGTTTTTTTATGAATGCAATAATTTTAGAAAATAAAAGTATGCAGGATGAATCCGCAGATCAGCATCCCCAACATGAAAAAAAGGCAGGACATCATATCAATATTATAGCGGGAGCTAAGATGATGCTCGACCTGTTGTAATGTTTCTTCTTGCACGATTTTCATAGATATTTATTGTCCGATCTATTTATCGTTAATACTAATTTGTTGTGAGTATTTTTATCATAAAAAATTGATTAAATAAAGTACATTTTTGATTAAAGAGCATAAATTTTAATTTTATTTAAATATTAGATTTGCATGACATCTGATTATTTATATGAGAAATCAAATGCTTATTTTTACAAGATTTTTAAGGTTATTTTAAATATTTAAAATGAATTCATTTGAATTTAAAAATGTGGATAACTTGGTTTTTAATGAATTTAAATAGATTATTAAGCCAGAAAATATGTATAAAAAATAATCAAAAATTAAAATGACAAATAAGGATATAGATGGATTAAAAGAAGATACCCATCAAAATGAATATCTTCTTTTTCTGTTTGAACTTAGGCCGCTTTTCTATAAATATTGGCCTGAATCCACAAGTTGCCACGAATATACTGGCCAATCTGGAAGTCTCTGTACTGGTCATTCCGCGTTGCAATCCGGATCAAGGTCGCAGGCTGGCCTTCATCATGAATGAGGGGGACATCATAAAGGGTATAGTCCTGACCCATAAACTGCATAGTCGTTTTACCGACAATATTGCCCTGGAACCAGGCTTCATCTTCCTGACCCATGGTTTCGCCGTATAGATAAGCTACCATTTTAGAAAAATCTACGGTTACAGGTTCTTTATCTTCTTCGCACTGCGGCTGCCAGGCATCAATCTGTTCCTGCAAATTATCCGGTGCTACACCATTATTGGCAGCCAGAATATCATTCAAGGCACGGTGGTGCTTGATCGAAGCCGGATCATCAACCACCAGATGCTCATGATCTGCGACCGCTTCAAGTTCATAGGCCCAGCCATTCAGATTTACCACATAGGACTGGTCTTTTTCATAGTGCGGGTGATTGACGCTATACAGGCTATCGAAAGCGTAAATAATATTATTAGCACCCAGATTCAGGCGCAATACAGCCTGAGTATTGGATTTACAGCTAATAATCCGGTCAATCGTGGCTTTCACCTGATAAGGACTGTCAAAGCACGGAAATGCAGTTTTTACTACTTGAGGTTTGTTGTTTTCGACGGCAATCACTTGACTCAACTGTACCGCAGCTTTGCTCGGTCCCTGAATCAGCCAGGTCTCTGCATCCATATCACATTCTTGTGTACAAAGGCCCATCGGCATGATTGGTTCATCAAGAGCTTTGCCTAACCACTGTGGAACATCTGTGCCAGGGTTGTCGGTGAGCAAGGTCCAATGTTCGACATGACTACCGAAATTTTGATCATCAATGGTGATGATCTCTGGGCTATTCTGATTTTTCATATGCACAATTGATCTTGGATGATGTATTTATAGTTAATCGAGGGTCATTGCGATTTTTCAAGTCAATCGAATGAATTTTAAAATTAAAATGCCAGTCAAATGAAGTCAAATTTTTTTCTTGTGTGAATCACGCCAGTTTTACCGGGCACATACTTTTTAAAATATTGATGACAGATGCAATGAAAATGGAGCGATTTAATCATCAACCTGATCGTCTCAATTTGCTAGAATAACCATGATTAATACCTTAATGGGAAGCCCTGTGTTGCCATTCAAACTTTGGGTCGATGCCGATGCATTGCCCCGTATTCTGCGAGATGTGATTATTCGTGCTTCGGATCGCTATCAGCTAGAAGTCACTTTTGTTGCCAACCAACCAGTCGGAATAACTCCTTCGATCAGAATTAATTCAATTCAGGTGATGAGTGGGGCGGATGCTGCAGATAAAGAAATTATTCTGCGCATGAAAGAGCATGATATTGTCATGACCCAAGATATTCCCTTGGCTGCGGAAGTCATTGAAAAAGGCGGGATTGCGATTCATCCCCGTGGTGAAATTTATACTACAGCCAATGTCAAAGCGCGCTTACATCTGCGTGATTTTATGGACAGCTTACGCGGAGCGGGCGTGCAAACGGGCGGTCCGCCACCGATTTCAGAACGGGATAAACGCGAATTTTCCAGCGCACTCGATCAGACCATCCAAAAACAAAAACGTAAAACTTCCGCGCTTTAAGCCTTATTCAGAGTGACTCGCATGCCCACACAAACCAATATGATTGCCACCTATCTTTTATTGGTTTTTATCTGGGCGACGACACCGCTAGCTATTGTCTGGAGTGTGACGGATTTGCATCCGCTCTGGGCTTTGGCATTGCGTTTCTTTTTGGCTTTGCCTTTTGCATTTGCCTTGTTGTGGCTATTTAAAACCCGTTTTCCCTTAGATAAATTATCCATGCACAGTTACCTGGCTGGCGCATGCAGTTTTATCGGCTCACAGATTTTCACTTATCTGGCCACGGATTATCTGAGTTCAGGCGTTATTGCCCTGATGTTCGGACTGGCGCCGATTATTACCGGTTTAATTGGCCGTTTTGTATTTCAGCTTAAGCTCTATCCTTCGCAGTGGGGTGGTATGGCGATTGCCTTGCTGGGTCTGGGCATTATCTGTGTCGGTGGCAAAGATCAGCATATTCAGCCGATTGGCATAGGCCTGATGTTGCTCAGTGTTTTTATTTACTGTGTTTCGATGTTCTGGGTGAAAAAAGTTAATGCACCTCTCGAACCTATGGCACAAGCGGCCGGTTCTATTGCTGTTTCAGCGGTCATGGCCTGTACCATGTTGCTATTTATCTGGCAATTTGCACCGACCCAGATTCCGCAGGCTAAATCGCTGATTGGACTCAGTTATGCTGTAATCATGGCTTCCCTGATTGCGATGTTCTGTTATTTTAAACTGGTGCAGAAAATCAAGGCGACCACTTTGTCATTGACCACCGTATTGACGCCGATGCTGGCCTTATTTGTCGGGGTGATTCTGAATGATGAAAAATTATCGGGTGGAGCAGTCTTTGGCGTCGTTATCTTACTGGCTGGTTTGTTGTTATATTTTTCCAGAGAAATTAAAGCGAGCTATAACGCTCGCCTTTCATCACCCAGCAGCACTGACTAAAGCAGTAATTTAAACAAAGTGAGCCTTGACGCATTCACCCAGTTTGACCCGGTCTTGGGGATGCATGGTAATAAAATATGCACCAGTCCGATATTTGCCATTTTCTTCTTCGCGACTGTAGGCCACCTGAGCGGTTGCTGCAATATGGAAGAAATTTTCCGGATGACTCAAAGTCACGTGCAGATAGGTGCCTTCAGCGATAGGGCGCTCATTAAAGAAACTAAAACCGGTTTCTGAAAAGTTCACTTGCTCTGGTACAGGTAACATGCTTTGTACAATTGCGTCATACAAAGAACCGGTAATAAGGTTTAACTTTTGATTAAATAAGGATAAGATTCGAGCAATTTGTTGATCTTTTTCAGATAATTGTTCTAATTCGTAGTTAACCGCATGATCAAATTGATCTAGTTCTGCAAGTAGTAGAAAATAGCGGGGCAAGACGAAGTTAGGATCGTAAGGATCATTCAAGGCAACATCATCGGAAATAATCTGATAATTAATTCGTAAGGCAGCATCGATTCGAGACATGACGCGTCTTTCCGTAAATCCGTTTGGATGCTGTACATTTTCCATAATTTATTACCTCGGACTAGATGGTTATGTTCAAACCAATCTCGCTGTATATAGGGTTGAAATATACTCGCGCACGGCGTAGTAACCACTTCATTTCTTTTATCGCGTTGGTCTCAATGATCGGCCTCACACTCGGTGTAACAGTCCTCATTACAGTGTTGTCTGTGATGAATGGTTTTGACCGAGAGTTAAAGAATCGTGTCTTAGGAATGATACCTCAAGCGACTGTTTCCTCAACACAAATTTTAACAAATTGGCCAGAACTTGCAAAGCAAATTGAAGGGCATGAGCATGTTCAGGGAGTCGCACCTTTTACTCAATTACAAGGCATGCTGACCGCACAGGGTCAGGTCGCCGGCATTATGGTCAGCGGGATTGAACCCGAGTATGAGAAAAAAGTTTCAATTATACAAAACCATATGGTTGAGGGCAGTATCGACAGCCTGAAAAAAGGTGAATTTGGTATTGTTTTGGGCAAGCAAATGACCGATGCCATGGGTGTGGGTTTAAATGACAATATTACTCTGGTTTTGCCAGAAGCCACCCCATCACCAGCTGGTGTCGTCCCGCGTTTCAAGCGTTTTAAAGTGGTGGGAATCTTCAGTATTGGTGCTGAAGTTGACTCGATGATGGGTTATATCGCTTTAAATGATGCCTCGACCTTGCTGCGTCTACCGGATGGTGCGCAGGGTGTGCGTATGAAGCTGGATGATATTTTCCTGGCACCACAAGTGTCTCAGGAAATTGTGCGTGATTTGCCGGGGAATTTCTATGCTTCGGACTGGACTTATACCCATGGTAATCTGTTCAGCGCGATTCAGATGGAAAAAGCCATGGTCAGCCTGCTTTTATTCCTGATCGTTCTAGTCGCGGCATTTAATATTGTGTCTTCACTGGTGATGGTGGTGACGGATAAAAAATCGGACATTGCCATTTTAAGGACTTTGGGGGCTTCACCTGCCACCATTACCAAAATCTTTATGGTGCAAGGTACCGTGATTGGGGTGATTGGAACTTGTGCAGGGGCCATCCTCGGGATTATTGCGGCAACCAGTATCAGTAGCTTTATTGGCTGGCTCAACAATACTTTAGGCCTGAATATGTTTGATGCCTATTTTATTAACTACTTACCTTCGTATCTGCGCTGGCAGGATGTCTTGGTGATTGTAGGCTTGTCACTGGCACTCAGTTTTGTCGCGACAATTTATCCGGCTTTACGTGCAGCAAAAATTCAACCGGCAGAGGCTTTGCGTTATGAGTAATCTGATTTTAGATGCCCAGAATATTCACAAATCCTTTACCGATGGCAAGGCCACTGTCGATGTGATTCGCGGCTTGTCGCTACAGGTAAAAGCAGGTGAGTTTGTTTCGATTGTAGGTTCAAGTGGTTCAGGCAAAAGTACCTTATTACATGTTTTGGGTGGATTGGATCGCCCGACGTCAGGTCAGGTCATGGTGAATGGCCGCCGTTTTGATACCTTGTCTGAAGCAGAACGCGGTTATGTGCGGAATGAGCATTTGGGCTTTGTTTATCAGTTTCATCACCTGTTGCCAGAATTTACGGCACTGGAAAATGTGGCCATGCCGCTGATGTTACGCGACAACATGAAGTTTAAGGAAGCCAAACAGCAGGCCGAATATTTGCTGGAACGTGTTGGTCTTTCGCATCGTCTGACTCACAAGCCGGGTGAATTATCCGGAGGTGAGCGTCAGCGTGTAGCTTTGGCGCGTGCAGTGGTCGGTAAACCTAAACTGATGATGGCCGATGAACCGACCGGAAATCTAGACCGCAAGACTGCAGCAAAGATTTTTGAACTGCTGACCGAATTGCAACGTGAGTTCAATATGGCGATGCTGATTGTGACGCATGATGAACAGCTAGCCCATGCAGCAGATCGGATTTTACATATGCAGGATGGTCTCTGGATTGAACCATAAATAACGAGAATATTCGCATTTGATTGAAGCTCACTCCGGTGGGCTTTATTATTGGGCAAAATAATAACAAGATAGAATAAGATTCAATGTTGCAGTGGCTATGTATTGGCTGGATTTTAGGCCTTGCCTGTATGGGGAAAAATTTCCTGTCTGTTCAACTGAGCGGGACGGCAGTTTTGATCGTTGCGCTGTTGTGGTATCTGTGTGGCCATAAATTAAAGTTCATCTTGAATACACCGCTGCGAAGCTTGTTGATCACTGGGTCCGGCCTACTTTTAGGGCTGTTTTTAGGCCACGCTTATGCCAATCTGCAATTGGCTGAACGTTTATCCAAGCGAGAGCACGAGGTCTCTGAAAAAGAAATCGTGGTGTATATCAAAGAGCTGAATAAACTGGGCGATCAGAATATCCAGCAAGCCCTGCATGTGCTTAACCCTGATGGCACTACAGTCAAATGGATGGGTTTTCTGCCAGTTTCAGATCCTGTCACCTCTAGTTTGGTAAATGATAAAACTAAACAGCAGACTCTTAAACTAGGACATTATTATTTATTGCAAGGCCAGATTCGACCTAACCATAGTTATGCGACACCGGGTGCTTTTGATGCAGAAAAGTGGGCATTGCAGCAAAATGTCATGGCCGGGTTTAGGATTAAACATATCCAAGAATTGCAACCGCAACAACTCTATGCACTAGGTCATGCTAAATATCTACGTCAGCAGCAAAATTTGAATCAGAGATTTTTGCTTTGGGTAGAACAACAGCGACTGGCCTTAAGAGAGTTTGTGGCCAGACAGCCGGTACAGCAGAAAGGCTTGTTACTGGCTCTATTAAGCGGTGATGAAAGTCTATTGGATCAAGCGACGGAGCAGCAATTCCAACGTTTTGGCATGAGCCATTTACTGGCGATTTCCGGACCGCATGTGCTGATCTTTGCCTTTATTATTTGTGGAGCGTTGCAATATCTGATTTCAAGGTACGCACCGCAGATTTATCTGAAATGGCCAAGGCAGTATTTTTTGAGCCTGCCTTTTTTATTATGTGTACTGTTGTATTGTGCCTTCGTCGGTTTTGAGATTCCGGCGCTACGCACTTTACTGATTTGTGTGATTGTAACTTTAACCTTACTGCTCAGGCAAAGTGTGCAGCCATTAAAACTGCTGATTTTAAGTGCTGCCTTATTGTTGCTCTTTGATCCTTTTAGCATTTTGTCGGCCGCATTCTGGCTGTCTTATGGAGCCTGTTTTGTGTTGCTGCGAATCTATCAAACCATTCAGCAGCAACCGCATCAAACAATACAAACAGCATTACAACGGCTGTATTTTGCAATGAAAGTTTTAGTGGAGTCGCAGTGGAAAATTTTTCTGGCCCTGTTTCCCTTAATGATGTTGTTTTTTAAGCAGGTGGCTTGGATTACCTCGCTAAGCAACCTGGTGGCTATCCCGTGGATTGGCCTGCTGATAGTTCCCGTAGATATTCTGGCGGCTTTATTATTTTTCATTTCTGAACCACTTTCGAGTCTGTTGTTTCAGCTCAATGATATTTTTATTCATATACTGCTGGCATTTTTGAATCTGCTTGATCGGCTGTTTGCACCGCAACTGATTCCTGTGGCCATGAATGTCTGGATGATTGCTCTATGTATTTTGGGCTTATTAATTGTCTTTTTGCCGCGTGGCTTAGTGCCCAAAAGCTGGACAGCACTTGCCTGTTTACCACTGTGCATTCCTCAACTTAATCAGCATGCATTTCAGCTGTCTGTTCTGGATGTCGGGCAGGGACAGGCCATCTTCATTCGGGAAGGGCAAAAGAGCATGATGATCGATATGGGCGGTTATTATAATGAAGAAAAATTCAGTATTGGTCGGCAAGTGATTATGCCATTTTTGTCTGTGCAAGGTGTTGGAGAACTGGATCAACTGATTTTGACCCATCTGGATCAGGACCATAGCGGTGCATATCACAGCATTAAAGATCAACTAAACATCCGACAAGTGTCATCCAATCAGATGCCTGAAACAGCTGCTTCTTCAAGCTTTCAGTTTTGTTATGCAGGACAGCAATGGCAATGGTCTGAGACGATTAACTTTAAAATTCTGGCACCTCGGCAGCAGCAGTTAAATACGCCAAACTTCAATAAAAACGACCGATCTTGTGTGATATATCTGCAAGTTAAAAATGCCGGACCGTATCAAAAATTTTTACTGATGGGGGATGCGGGTTGGGAAACTGAATATCAGTTACTCCAAAATTATCCGGAACTTAAAGTCGATGTACTGGTACTCGGCCATCATGGCAGTCAGCACAGTTCAGCCTATCAATTTTTAGAAGTTTTGCGACCTAAATTGACGATTGCCTCGGCTGGGAAATTTAACCGTTATGGCCACCCGAGCCAACTGACGCAGCAACGGTTAAAAGCTCTTAATATTCCATTATTGACCACGGCAGAACAGGGGAGTGTGCACTTCCAGCAACAAGGCTCAAAACTGGTGCTTTCTGCCGAACGACATGGATGGCAGTGGTTGTATCGTCAGCCTTTAAGTGACTGATTCCAATATGGGCGAAACTTCATGTAGTTCTTGTGTTCTCAACGCATTTACTTTGTTCAGGGCTTGTTCATGTTCAAGTTTATAGAGATTTCCTAAGTCTTGATGCGCATTAAAACGTTTATAACTCCAGTGATAATGTTCCGGATGGCGACGAATTAAATTTTCAATACTATTGATAATGACTTGCGTGCCTTGATTGGCATTGCCACTATAAATTTTTTCATCAACCGTTTCGATAAAGATATCGAATCCATCATCAGTATTACGCAAGGCATATAAAAACAGGGCACGCGCTTTGGTCTTTTGAATCAGTTTAGCACTCAAATTACTCGTGGCCAAAGGCACGCCGAAATAGGGAATATATTCACCACCGATATTCGGGGTATGATCCGGCAGGATGACCGTAGTGCCGCCTTGTTTTAAGGCCTTAAAAATCTGACGAACGCCAGATTCATCGGTCGGTACCAGATGCGCCTGTTCCCGGCTACGGGCAGCCCGTACAAATTGATCTGCAGCCTGATTTTTCACAGGTTTATACATAATGGTCATTGAAGTGAACTGGGCAATATAGGCATTCATAATTTCCCAGGTACCAAAATGCGGCACGATTAACACGAGGCCTTTATTTTGTGCAATGGCATCATGAAGTAGATCTTCGCCAATAACGCGATGAACGCGTTTAAGATTTTTCTGATTGCTTGAGCCCCAAATAGTAAAGAACTCGAAATATGACATTAATTCATTGCGAACCGCAGCACGGTTAATCTGTTCACGTTCCTGATTAGACAGTTCTGAAAGACTGATTTCAAGGTTGAGACGAATGACTTCCGAAGTTTTAGTGACTTTAAAACTGTTCACAATAAAGGCCAGAATACGGGCCATCCAGCGAGAAACCGGAAGCGGTTGGCGGCTAATGTATTTGAGTAATCCGTAAGCTGAATTCCGTGAGCCCTGTTTCGTCATTGATTTCGTCTAAGTACAAAAAAAGAGAACAAAATTTATTATAGGCGAAAACGTTTTGTTTAGACAGAATTACCCGATTCAGTGTATATAATGGATTCAATATAAATCAATTTATTGGATTATTTATGTCCGATTGGCCACCAAAACCTGAAAATCAAATACAAAATACGCAACAGCCAGTTCAACCGACTGGTCCGGAATGGAAATTGCTTGAAAAAGCAGTTTTAGCTTCGGTAGAAGAACAGCGCCGTGCGCGCCGTTGGGGAATTTTCTTTAAATTCCTGACTTTTGCTTATCTGCTTGTGGCTATTCTGGCATTGGGCAAGAGCTGTAGTTCAGTCTCGTCAGATGCCAGCGCTGGTGCGGGTTCTCATATTGCAGTCGTGGATATTGTGGGTACGATTGCAGCCGACAAGCAGAGTGTCAACAGTAGCAATACCATCAAATCATTGAAAAAAGCCTTTGAAAATAAACAAAGTAAAGCAGTGGTACTGAATATCAACTCACCTGGTGGTTCACCGGTACAGTCCGATGAGATCTGGCAGGAAATTCAGTATCTTAAAAAACAGCATCCTGGGAAGAAACTGTATGCCGTGATTGGCGATACGGGTGCTTCAGGTGCTTATTATATTGCTTCAGCTGCGGACGAAATTATTGTCAATCCATCGAGTCTGGTCGGTTCAATTGGGGTGATCATGCCGAATTATGGTGTGACTAATCTATTGCAAAAATTAGGTGTTGAAGATCGCACCATGACGTCAGGTGAAAATAAAGCTTTGTTGTCGATGACTCAGCCAGTTGATCCTGCGCAAAAAGCTCATGTACAGGGTGTGCTAGATAATGTGCATGGTCATTTTATTAATGCAGTGAAACAGGGACGTGGCAATAAATTGAAATCCAATGATCCTGCCATTTTCTCTGGCTTGTTCTGGACCGGTGATCAGGCGGTGAAATTAGGGATTGCGGATCGTATCGGTAGCTTAAATACTTTAAAACGTGAACTGAAAACTGAAAAAGTGTTGAATTACACCATTGAATATAGTCCATTTGAATCCGTTTTAGGTCGTATGGGTTCATCGATTGGGGATGGAATTGCGACGTCAGTTGCACAGAAGCTTCAGTCAGAAAACAGCACGACACTGCAATGAAACCACTGATTCATTTCGCGCATGCCAATGGTGTGCCATCCAAAGTCTATCAAAAGCTGTTTGATGGATTGCAAGATGATTACGATATTATCTATGTGCCGCTTTTGGGGCCGGATAAACGTTATCCAGTTGATAACCACTGGAAAAGCCTGACCCAGCAAGTGATTGATAGTATTGTGCGCCAGTCACATGGGCGACCCGTCATTGGTCTGGGGCATTCTTTGGGATCCGTGTTAACTCTGCAGGCGGCTTTGCAGCGTCCAGAACTGTTTTCGCAAATGATCATGCTGGACCCGCCAATGATTATGGGCAAAGAAGCCTTTGCCTTACATATTGCCAAGACTTTGCGTTTAAAAGCATTGGACAAGATGTCTCCGGCAGGCCTGTCCAAGCGCCGTCGCGATCACTGGGATTCACGTGAACAGGCTGCTGAATTGCTGCGTCCTAAAGGTTTTTATCAGGATTTTGATGCAGCTTGTTTCCAGGCTTATATTGATTATGCCTTGCAGGAGGATCCCATCCGGGGTGGAGTAGAACTCACTATCCCTAAAAGGGATGAGGTGGCAGTCTTTAGAACCAATCCATCACTATGGTGGTTGCCTCAGAAAAAACCAAAAATTCCTGTGCATCTGGTCGTTGCAGAGAAAGGCCCTTTTCTGGCCCGAAAGTTCCCTCAGCAAGTGCAAAAGAAGTTTGGTATTCCTTTTACCGTAGTGGATGGCGGGCATATGTTCCCATTGGAACAACCCATTCAAGTGGCAGGCTTGGTTAAGCAACTGATTCAGCAACAGTCTGCTTAAATCTTTGTATTAATAAAAAATAAAAAAACGCATCCGAGGATGCGTTTTTTTATATCTAAATTTTTTTAGAACTTGCAGAATTGAACAGGCTCTTGCATTTTCTGGTTTCGATACAGCACCCCGTCTTCAGTATGTTGAATGATACCGCTACAAATCCATTCTACGACTTGTGGATAGATCACATGCTCGAGGCTATGCACACGTGTTGCCAAACTTTCTACCGTATCGTGGTGAGAAACCTTGAGAACACCTTGAGCAAGCGCTTGCCCTGCATCCAGCTCAGCCGTAACATAATGCACCGTGCAGCCGTGCAGAATATCACCGGTATTGAGTACACGCTGATGCGTATGCATGCCTTTATAATGAGGTAACAGAGAAGGGTGAATATTCAACATTTTACCTTCCCAGGCTTTCACAAATTTTTCACTTAAAATTCGCATAAAGCCGGCAAGCACCACCAGATCTACATCCCAATCGAGTAACTGTTGATGCATCACATCATCAAAAGCTTCACGACTTGGATATTGCTTGTGTTCAATAACTACAGTCTGAATGCCTGCGTGTTGTGCACGCGTTAAAGCAAAGGCTTCAGGTTTATTGGAAATTACGCCCACAATTTGCCCTGAAAGATTGGCATCAATCAAGGCTTGCAGATTTGATCCGCTACCTGAAACAAGTACAGCAATTTTAATCATACGAAATTATGCGAAGATCACACGAATTTTTTCGTCTGCACCTGCAACCGATTCAGCATTGTCTTGAATCTGACCCATCGCCCATGCTTTTTCGCCAAGCTGGTTGAGTAATTCAACAGTTTTGTCTGCATCAGCGGCATCAACAACAAGTACCATGCCGACGCCACAGTTGAAAGTACGATACATTTCAAATTGTTCTACGCCGCCTTCACGTTGTAGAAGCTTGAATAGCTCAGGCCATTCCCAAGAAGATTCATTTACCAGCGCTTGAGCACCGTTTGGAAGTACGCGAGGTAAGTTGCCTGGTAAACCACCACCGGTGATGTGTGCCATCGCATGGACATCAACGTGTTTTAACAGTTCAAGAATTGGTTTTACATAAATGCGTGTTGGTTCCATTGCAACATCTGCAAGTGGGCGGCCATCGACGATTTGATTCAGATCAACGTTTTTCACGTCTAAAATTTTACGAAGCAGTGAGTAGCCGTTTGAGTGCGCACCTGAAGAAGCTACACCAATTAAAACGTCACCCGCTTTGACTTTAGAGCCATCAATAATTTTACTTTGCTCAACAACACCGACACAGAAACCTGCAAGATCGTAATCTTCGCCTTCATACATGCCTGGCATTTCAGCAGTTTCACCGCCAACTAATGCACAGCCAGCAAGTTCACAACCAGCGCCAATACCTGTGACTACATTTGCAGCAACATCAACATTTAAGTGACCAGTTGCATAATAATCAAGGAAGAACAGTGGTTCAGCACCACAGACAAGAAGGTCATTCACGCACATTGCAACCAGGTCTTGACCAATTGTGTCATGACGGTTCAAATTCAGTGCCAGACGTAATTTTGTACCAACACCATCTGTGCCAGATACGAGAACAGGTTCTTCATAACCTTTAGGAATTTTACAAAGTGCACCAAAGCCACCTAGACCGCCCATAACTTCGGGACGTGAGGTACGCTTAGCGACAGATTTGATACGATCGACTAACGCGTCGCCCGCCTCAATGTCGACACCTGCATCTTTGTAGCTTAAACCAGTGTTTGGGGTAGAAGTTGAGTTGCTCATAATGAAGTCTCCGCATTCGCGGGTGCGATTATAACCTGAATATGTAAAACTCTTATGGTATTTGTGGCCTAAAATGCTATCTTTATTAAAATATTTTAATTTTTAGAATGATTAATAGAGAAAAGGCAAGATTCTATGGTCGATCGTACTTTACGGCGCATTCTTATACTTGCTGGTATAGCATTGATACTTTGGGTTTTATATCTGCTTAAACCAGTTGTAGTTCCTTTTGTTGCAGCTTTTCTAATTGCTTATTTATTTAGCCCCTTGGTTAATGTTTTGCACCGCATTGGGCTGGCTCGATGGCTCTCGATCAGTATCGTATTTATCGGGATTGGGATCGTGGTTACATTGGTGATGTGGTATCTGGTGCCACTAGTCTGGCAGCAGCTGATGTATGCGCGTGATAGCATTCCGGCCGGGATTCACTGGATCAATTACACGTTCCTACCTTGGCTTTCCGATAGCTTTAATCTGGTTCCGATGGAGATCGATACTGACCAGATTTCCTCAGTAGTAATGGACTATGTCCAGACCAATTATAGTGCTGACAGTATTCAGGCAATGCTGCTGAAACTGGCACAATCTGGCCTGAACTTTATCCAGATTGGTGGCACGATTGTCCTGATTCCGATTATTGCCTTTTATTTCTTGCTGGATTGGGATCGTATGCTGGACAGCTTACGTCGTCTAATTCCCCGTCCTTATGAAAAAACAACCTTAAATATTGTGAGTGAATGTCATAGTGTGTTAGGTGCCTTTGTCAAAGGTCAGTTCCTGGTCATGGTTCTGCTGGGCGTGGTTTATGCAGTGGGACTGCAACTGATTGGCCTGGAGATTGGCTTGATCATCGGGATGATTGCCGGATTATGCAGTATCATTCCGTATCTTGGTTTTGCGGTTGGAATTATTGCTGCAGTCATTGCAACGTTTTTTCAATTTGGAATCGACTGGTGGCAACTGGTATTGGTCGGGATTGTCTTTATGGTGGGGCAGGCAGTCGAAGGTTATATTCTACAACCATTCCTGTTGGGTGATAAAATCGGTCTTTCTCCTGTGGCTGTAGTGTTTGCAGTTCTGGCAGGTGCACAACTGGCCGGATTCCTGGGCATGCTGATTGCCTTGCCGGTGGCTGCCGTGATTGTGGTATTACTGCGGCATATCCGTGAGTATTATGAACATACGCCATTTTATGGTGATCGGGCTGTTATCATACAAGATGCATCTACCGGTTCAATCAATATTGAAACAGCAGACTTAGATGTTGATATTGAAATGAAAAAGCCACAGAAAAAACCGCTGCAAGCAGAGGAGAACTCAAGTAAAATTCACGATCCACATCGTAAAGACTCATAAGGCCAAAAAAATCGTATGCGTCAATTGCAGTTAGATATAGAACCTCAGCTCGATGCCCGAATCAGTGATTTTTCAGGGCCGGGTTGGGGGCATGTCATTGATGCTGTCCGTCAATTACATGCAGGCCTGATCAACCGCTTTTATGTCTATGGTGGAGCCGGTACAGGTAAAAGTCATTTATTATCTGCCATCTGTGACTCTTATCTGGAAGTGGGCAAATCTGCAATTCAGGTATCTTTGCTTGAGCTTTTAGATGCACCCACTGAGGCGATTACCTCTCTGGATCGTTTTGATCTGGTAGCACTCGATGATATTGAAGCAATTAGCGGCGTACCCCATTGGCAACGCGCAGTCTTTCACTTGATTAATTATAATAATGAAGGTGGTGGGCAGTTGGTGTTTTCATCACGTTTTGCACCTATCGAACTCAAACTTGAATTGCCAGATTTACAATCCCGTCTCACGCAGGCGGTCAGTACTCGTGTACCCAGTGGCAGTTTGTATGCTGATCGCTATGCGCTGGTTTCCTCGGTGCTCGATCGTCGTGGGATCCATTTAGACCCTCAAATCTTTGACTATTTACTAAGCCATGGGCCACATCAAACTTCAGTGCTGCTTCAAAGATTAGAGCAGATTATTCAATTACTTAAAGGGGAAAAATTGAAAGTCAGCAATGCTAATCTGCGGCAGATATATGCCTTGATTGACGAATATCGGTAAAATATAAAAATTCTTGGTGGTGTTTCAAAAAGTATGCTGAAACAAAGCAGGTTGAATTTTGATAAAATAGAGAAATGCGAATAACTCTAGAAATCAAATGTCCAACCTGCCTCAGTGACAGTAT
>NZ_JBBCWZ010000064.1:0-17026 GCF_037145695.1 Acinetobacter sp. USHLN143 | reverse complement strand
CTACGTTTGATTGGTTTTGGAAAAAAAGAAGAATTTAAGAAAGTGCTAGCAATTTTAAGAAAGAAAAAGCCTGATAGGACAAGGGTCCTATGAAATTTGTCGTGTACAGAGATAATCTTGACTGAAGCAATCGGCTTTACATTTTCAGGGGAATTTTACATAATATGAAAATCAAGTTAGAGTTCACATTTTCATAGTGATTTAGCCTGATTCTCCACAATTTTTTGTTTTATCGCCCAGCTTTCCCCAAGGTTGGGCTTTTTTTTGTCCCGCATTTTTTAATTCAGATCATTCTGTTTCTGAAAAAACCTTCAACTCAAAACAAGATGAGAAAAATAAATATTAGAATAATTTTAAGCGCCAAAATAGTGCATATTGAAAAGTAAAAATAGAGGTCTAAAATTCAATAGCTAAAAAAAAGCCCGATTTTCATAGAAAATCGGGCTTTTTTCGCCAAATTTGCGGGTAAACTAAAATATCTGCTGAGGAATAATTTAACTCGCCCTAATGCGGTGCATTATGCACCTATTTGTTGCAGGTGTAAATAGTGCAGAAAGCAAGTTTTTATATTTTTTAGCTGCTTAAGTTCCCTTGTTTTTGTAAGACTTTATAGGGAATTGTGGTTATGAAACCCTGCATTAAAGTTTCAAATGAACTAACTTAAGTATCTGAAAATAATAGATGATAAAAATTCATTAAAAACATAAGTGAAGTAAGACTAAAGGCTTTAAGACCATCCTGTTTTATTTGTATAATAATCAATCTATTTAGCTTTGCTTGTCATATTGGGGCGTAATACAACAGCATGAATACCTTACGCTCTGAGTGGATCAGTAAACGTTTGTACTGGTCAATGTCGATTATTATTTTATGTTTGCTTTGCATCTGTATTCCCTTAATTGTAAGTAGCAGTCAAAGTTATTTAAAATCCAGACAAACCTATCAACAATTGAATGCCTTACAGCAGGTCGCTGATCTGGCGAATAAAATTTCGCGTGAGCGTGCGCCTGCCAATAAAGCCATGTCCAGTTCGGTGCAGGAATTTTCCCAGCATCAGCAAGAGTTAATCAGCTATCGTCAACAGGTGGATCGGCAGCTCTCCCAGACGGTTGATGTCTTGACGGAGGTCGGTTTTAACAACCTGAATCAGCAACTTTCACAGCTTGAAATCAGCCTGAAAAAAGGACGTGCACAGGTTGATGCCTATACCCGGATGCCGCGTCAGCAACGCAGTGCGCAAGAACTTGATCAGGCAATTCTGGCCATGTTTGCTGCCTGGGAAAGTTGCCGTGAACTTTTGCGTGACGTGGCAGTGGCTTCAGATAGCTCATCTACCCCTCTGAATAACTATATTAGCCAGATTCTATTTTTATCTGATTTACGTGATCAGGCTGGTCGTGTCGCATCGTCTATCATGGCGCATGTGACTTTTGAAGCTCCGCTTCCCACTGAAAATATTACCCGCTCTTTACAGACCCAACATCAGGTGCGTTATTTGTGGGCCTTGATTGATACCCTTCAACCTGCTCAAGATAAGACCGAGGAATTCATTCGTTTACATCGGCGGGTAGAAATCGAGTTTATTCAGCAAGGCTTACCAATTGTGAGTGAGCTGATCAGTGACAGTCTGGAGCAACGTGACTACCGTTTGAGCGGAACAGAGCTGACTGAGGCGATCGTAGATAAATTTGCGACTGTGGTAGACCTGCAAACTTACCTACTGCAATACAGCAGAGATGCCGCTATTCAAGAAATGAACAGCAATATGCAGCGTTTGATCTGGAGCGTGTTGGTATCGCTGATTTCATTGCTGACCGCGATTTCAACCATGATTTTTGCACGTAAACAGGTTTTTCTGCCGCTAATTCAGGCACGCCGCATGTTGTTGAGTTTGTCTAAAAACTCGGGTCGTCAGAAAATTGATATGCGGCTGCGTGAAGTGAATCATTCTGATTCTTTATTCGCTGCCATTCAGAAATTGCAACAGATGTTGCAAGAACGTGATGCGCTAGAGTTCCGTTTAAAGAATATTGCCCATTCCGATTCTTTGACCGGGCTGGCCAACCGTTTTGCGTTGGAAGAATATATCCGCTTTATGGAAAATCAGCCGGGTCAATTGAGCCAGACCTGTTTGATGATTATTGATATTGATCATTTTAAACAGGTGAATGATCAATATGGGCATATTATTGGCGATCAGGTGATTCAACTGGTGGCCGAGCGTTTGCAAGCTAATGTCCGTGCTACAGATTTGCTGGTGCGTTATGGCGGCGATGAATTTCTGGTATTGATTGAAAATATCCAGATGCAGCAGGCATTGGTTGTGGCCGATAAAATCCGGGCTGAAGTGGCTGAGCGCCATATTGTGACTGCAGCAGGAGACGAGATTCAGATTTCGGTCAGTATTGGCGTAGCGATTGGTGCTGGCTCCTGGATAGCTTTATTGTCAAATGCAGATGATGCTCTATTCGCCGCAAAGGCCAAGGGACGTAATGCGGTGGCTGAGGTTTAGTTCAAAAGACTGCTCTCGCTACTTTTGAATTGCACAAAAGTAGCAAAATGCATTTGTTCGACTGATGCTAAGTCCCATTAGCACAGTCAAACAAGCAACATCCATGTCGCCAGTCATGTGATCTAATTTGGATGATCTCTGGTTTTGTCGATCAGATAGTTAATAAAATTTGTGCAGGCAACAAGCATAAATTTTGCATCGATATAAGAAAGATTTGATTCGTCTAACATTGCATGGCGAATACCATCTGCATCGGATGTATAACCATATAAAGATTTAATACTGGCTTTTAATGCAGGATGTATTGGATATTGTTTTTCAATTTGACCAATTGCATCACCTAAAGTTACTTTGTCCTTCTTTAATATTTTTTGACACATACCTTCTAATGCCGAAACAGATTCTTTAATCGAATTTCGATAGTCAGGCTTTTGACGATCTGACATCAGTTTTAAAGCTTTATTTAAATGTTGTTGAACACCTAAATATTGATTTGTATTTTCTAAAGCAGTTTCGATGGATTGAATTTCTTGTTCGGAAGTTATTGGAATGATTTCGTCATTTATAATTCGGTAAGCACTATTTTCACGCTCTAGCATATTGTTGATATTAGTTATAAATGAATCTTTATTACTTACTCTTTGATAGGGGTAGTGCTTAATTGTTTCTTCAATCAAGCTATAAATTTCGTGCCATGCACAATTAAAAAAGTAATCTCTAATTATTTTTAAAGAATCAGATGTCCATTGAGGGATGGTATCTGTAGGGTTTTTAAAAAGATTAAGCCAATAAGATTCTACTAACGAGTATATATTTGAATTACGGGTAAAAGAGCTTTGATTATGTCCATGTTCAATCCGATTCCAAATATAGCTATGAAAAACACTCCACAAACCATTTTTTAAAGCATCATCTATACTTTCTTTTTGAATAATGTCACGTACGGGCTTATAACCATATCTTTCAGAAAATCGCATTTTGTTCCCCCTCAAACAAATTTAAGAATAGATTTATTTTTTTAATCCACCCTAACCCTCCTTTGCGAAAGGAGGGAATGCCTCCTCTTTATCAAAGAGGAGGCTAGGAGGAGATTTTTATTTCAACAACGGCTTCAAGAATTTACCCGTATGTGAAGCTTTGACTTTCACGACCTGTTCAGGCGTACCTTCCGCAACAATCATACCACCACCCGAACCACCTTCAGGGCCTAAATCCACCACCCAGTCGGCAGTTTTAATTACGTCCAGATTATGCTCAATCACCACGATGGTATTACCCTTGTCACGGAGCTGATGCAGGATATCCAGCAGTTTGGCAATATCATGGAAATGCAGACCCGTGGTCGGTTCATCCAGAATATATAGGGTTTGACCAGTATCGCGTTTGGCCAGTTCACGTGCCAGTTTGACACGCTGTGCTTCACCACCAGAAAGAGTGGTCGCAGACTGACCCAGACGTATATAGCCCAAACCGACCTGATGTAATGTTTCCAGACGACGGTGAATCACCGGAATCGCATCGAAGAAATGCATGGCATCTTCAACGGTCATCTGCAAGACATCGGAAATATTCTTGCCCTTATAGTTTACTTCCAGCGTTTCACGATTATAGCGTTTGCCATGACAGGCATCACATGGCACATACATATCCGGTAGGAAGTGCATCGCTACCTTGATCATGCCATCACCTTCACAGGCTTCACAGCGGCCACCTTTCACGTTAAACGAGAAACGACCGGCAGCATAACCGCGTGCCTTGGCTTCTTGCGTCTGTGAAAACAGTTCACGAATCGGGGTAAATAGGCCGGTATAAGTCGCCGGATTGGAACGCGGGGTACGTCCAATCGGACTCTGGTCAATATCTACCACTTTGTCGAGGAACTGTAAACCATCAATCGATTCAAACTTTTCCGAAGTTAAAGTGGTGGCACCATTGAGCTGGGTCGCCGCCAAAGGTAACAAAGTCCGGTTAATCAAGGTCGATTTACCTGAACCGGACACCCCGGTAACACAGGTCATAATACCTAAAGGAATGGTCAGACCGACTTTTTTCAGGTTATGCCCGGATGCTCCCATTAGCTTGATCTGTTCTTTAGGCTTAGGCGGTTGAATCCGTTTTTTCGGCACTTCAATTTTTAATTTTCCGGATAAATATTTTCCGGTCAGCGAGTCCGGATTGGCCAGAATTTCATCATACGTTCCTTCGGCAATCACATGCCCACCATGCACACCGGCACCCGGACCGATATCAATAATATGATCGGCGGCACGAATCGCATCTTCATCATGCTCGACCACCAGCACGGTATTGCCCAGATCACGCAGACGGATCAGGGTTTGCAGCAGACGGTCGTTATCACGCTGATGCAGACCAATTGACGGCTCATCCAGCACATACATGACGCCCATCAAACCGGCACCGATCTGTGAGGCCAGACGGATTCGCTGCGCTTCACCACCAGATAAAGTTTCGGCAGAACGGGACAGGCTGAGATAATTCAGGCCGACCGAAACCAGAAAGTGCAGACGTTCACGGATTTCCTTGAAAATCTTGTCGGCAATTTCTCCACGGGCACCTTCCAGATGAATGTCTTGATAATAGCTTTCAGCATCGCCAATCGACATACGGGTAATATCGGCAATGGTCTTGTCCAGAATTTTCACATTACGCGAAATTTCATTTAGACGTGAACCATCACAGGCATCACAGGCAGCATTGGATAAATATTGCGCCAGATCATCACGGACATAATTACTTTCAGTTTCACGATAACGGCGTTCCAGATGCGGCAAAATTCCTTCAAAAGGAATGACCCGATTATGGCGACGACCACGCTCATCGATATAGCTCAGATCAATTTTTTCTTTGCCGGTGCCGTACAGAAATTTTTTCTTGGTATCGGCATCCAGTTCATTCCACGGCGTTTCTAGCGAAAAACCGAAATGCTCGGCGACTTTCTGGATCATGCTGTAATAGTAAGGACGCTGACGGTCCCAACCACGAATCGCGCCTTGGCTAACGCTGACCTCAGGATTAGGAATCAGTTTGTCGGCACTGAAATGGCTGCGGGTCCCTAGACCATCACAGACCGGACAGGCACCAAAAGGATTGTTGAATGAAAACAGGCGTGGTTCCAGTTCAGCCACTGCACGGTCACATTCCGGGCAGGAGTGTTTGGCTGAAAACACACGATCGTTATGCTCGCCCTTCATCCAGGATAAAATTGCGATATCACCACCGAGACGTAGCGCGGTTTCAAAACTTTCTGCAATACGGTTACCCAGATCATCACGAACCTTAAAGCGGTCGACCACCACTTCAATGGTATGTTTTTTCTTTTTATCCAGCTCAGGTGGTGGATCAATTTCCATGATCTCGCCATCCACTCGGGCGCGGACAAAACCCTGACTTTGTAGCTGTTCAAACAGCGCTGTATATTCGCCCTTACGTTCGCGCACGACCGGTGCTAACAATAACAGCGCAGTGCCTTCTTCCAGTGCTTTGACTGCATCAACCATTTCAGTGACTGTTTGTGCCACCATCGGCAGGTCATGTTCCGGACAGAACGGTGTACCGACACGTGCATACAGTAAACGTAAATAGTCGTAAATTTCGGTAATGGTTCCCACGGTAGAGCGTGGGTTATGACTGGTCGATTTCTGCTCGATGGCGATGGCTGGACTCAAGCCCTCAATCGAATCGACTTCCGGTTTTTCCATTTGGGAGAGGAACTGGCGGGCATAGGCAGACAGCGATTCCACATAACGGCGCTGACCTTCGGCATATAAGGTATCAAAGGCAAGCGAGGACTTACCTGAACCAGACAGTCCCGTAATCACCACAAACTTGTCGCGTGGTATATCAAGGTTCACATTTTTCAGGTTATGGGTACGTGCGCCTCGAATACGGATGTGGCTTTGGCTCATGCAAGGATCCTAGAATATTCATCAAAAACCCTTATATGATACCGGATGAAAAATGTTCAAGTGCAAATAAAAGTATTTTAAACGTCAAGTTATGTCGGTGATTGGTCAATTCATCACAACATTAAGAAACACAGCAGCAGATTGTCTAAATATTCACAATGACTGTAGGTCAGGTAAATACCTAACAAGCCGCTGCATAGCGGCGTTCAAAGATAGATTCAATCTCTTCAAAGCAGCAGTCACGTGGCACATCATGATGCAAACGTGCATAAAAATTGACTTCATTTTCCAGAATATGCAGAAAGTCCTCATAGTCTTTTTGGAAAAAATCCAGGTCGAGCAAATCGTTACGTCGCGCCTGATGACAGCGATACTTTTCAATAAATTTCAGCAGGTGTTTCTGGATATGTGTGTTGGTGTGGTAAATCAGATAAGTCGCTGCCGAACCACAATCTGGACAGCCTTGTTCCAAATAGATTTCTTCATTGTTGAACCAGCAACATTGCAGGGTAAAAAATGCCCGAATCGCTTCGGTGCCTAAAGTATTCATATCATCTGCCTCTTTCCGGGATTGATTTTATTAATTGATAATTATTCTCAATTATTGTGCGGCAATTTTGGGCTTATAGCTAGGTCTAGCGTACCGGCCCGTTCTATCCTTGTTTTTTTCAGACTAAGCCGTTTTTATGATCAATTCATGACAGTAGAAATTTTTTTAAACGGCTATAACCGAAAAGCCCTGTCTTAAACAGGGCTTTTTCTATTCGTCTTATTCATCCAGACCAGGCCACTGGCGTTGCTCAAAGGCACTATCCCAGAATAACCATTCCAGACGGGCCGCATGCGTATAAGCTGCATGCATTTTTTCTAGTGTATCGGCATCAACACGCGCCGCAACACGGTCAACGGTCGCAATCACATTCCGCACCGCAGTGTGGAATTCTTCTCCTGAATAGGTATCCACCCAAGCCTGATACGGATTATTCGGCGCAGAGTTGTCGACAATATCTTTACCAACTTCGGCATAAATCCAGAAACAAGGCAGCAACGAGGCTAGCACCACCGGGTAGCTTTCTGACCAGGCGGTCGAAGTCAGATAAGAAGTATAGTGATGACATGCCAGCGTCAACGGTGTCTGCTCAAATTGCTCTTTGCTAATGCCAAAATCTTGCATAAAGCCATCATGCAGGCTACGTTCCACCACAATCGCAATTTTGGCTGCCTCGGCAAACTGGATTACATCGTCCGCTTCAAAAGCTTTGGCGGCACACACGGCCAGTGCACGGCCATAGGCCAGTAAATAATGCGCATCCTGAATCACATAATGACTAAAGGCTTCACGGCTTAAAGTACCTTGCGCCAGTTGCTGATTAAAGGGCAGGGCCAGGGTCTTCTGATAAAGTCCGAGATTACGTTGCCATACCTCTTGTGAAAAACTCATGCTGAAAATCCTTTGCAGTTCAAGTTAAACCATGCGGCACTATAGCAAAGATCGGGCTGTTTAAAAGATCGGCAAATTTTAAAAACAGAAAATAAGATAAAACAGCTCAGGAAGTGCTTTGGTTTATGCGCTAAAAGTTTCATAATTAGCTTAACTTTTCCTATTCGTATAGCTGCTCTCTCGCAGCCATACATTTATTTAATTTATCCAAGGTCGTTGTGTATGTTGAAACATTTTGGTTTCTCGATTGCATTTTCGATCGTGTGTCTTGGTATGTCTGCGTATTGGGGTTATACCCATGGTCCTGACGCAGGCCTGCAAACCATGCTCACAGCGCTGACCATTACCGCTATTCTGGCGATTATGGAAGTGTCGTTGTCCTTTGATAACGCGGTTGTCAATGCCTCAGTCCTACGGGGTTGGGATCATTTCTGGAAAATGCTGTTCCTGACAGTCGGTATTCTGATTGCAGTTTTCGGGATGCGTTTGATCTTCCCGGTGGTCATTGTTGCAGTGACTGCAGACCTGGGCTTTATGGAAGTGGTACGTCTGGCCCTGAATGATCCGAAAGAATATTCAGCACGTTTAATGGCACATCATCCTGAGATTGCTGCTTTTGGTGGTGCTTTCCTGTTGATGGTGTTCCTGAACTTCTTCCTGGATGAAGAAAAAGACACGCACTGGTTCAGACGGGTGGAACGCCGTCTGTCTAATCTGGCCAATGTGCCGGCAATGTCGGTGTTTATCGCACTGGTAGCCTTGTTAATCATGGCAGCCAATGTCGATGAAGCTAAGCGTCTGGCAGTGACTATGGCGGGGATCTGGGGCATCGTGATTTATATCGGGGTGCAGGTCCTGAGCCATATGCTCGGTGGTGAACCGGAAGTCGATGAAGAAGGCAATGCCATTCGTCATGATGAAAATGGCGTACCGACGGGTGTGGTGAAAGCCGGTATTGGTGGTTTCCTCTATCTAGAAGTCCTGGATGCCTCTTTCAGTTTTGATGGCGTGATCGGTGCCTTTGCGATTACCTCAGACGTGGTCATCATCATGCTGGGTCTGGCAATTGGTGCGATCTTTGTCCGTTCAATGACGATTTATCTGGTTGAGCAGGGCACATTGGATGCCTATATCTATCTGGAACATGGTGCGCATTATGCCATCGGTGCACTGGCTTTCATTATGATTGCCAGCGGAACCGGTCTGCATGTGCCAGAAGTGGTAACCGGTCTGATCGGTGTAGCCTTTATTGTCTGGGCAGTATTTGCCTCGATTCAATACAAAAAGCGTCAGGCGGCTTTAGACAAATAAAGCGCTGTTCCTGAATAAAAAGCGTAGCTCCGGCTGCGCTTTTTTGTTTTTAGATTGGCATCATCTTTATTTCAAATAAAATTCATGTCTTATTAATGAGCTGAATGTCCTATAATCTGGGCTCCAGATTAATTAACCCAATCGCCATAATTTATGATGAATGCTTTAGAACGTCGTTCAACCTTTGCCCTGAGCAGTATTTTTGCACTGCGCATGCTGGGGTTGTTTATGATTATCCCGGTGTTTTCTGTGGCAGGGCAGGCATATCAATATGCAACACCTGCACTGATCGGTTTGGCGGTCGGGGTCTATGGTCTGACCCAGGCTTTATTGCAGATTCCATTCAGCCTGATTGCCGACCGTTACAGCCGTAAGCCACTGGTGGTTTTAGGGCTGCTACTATTTGCGCTGGGCGGTGCAATTGCGGCCATGTCGGACACCATTTATGGCGTGATTATCGGCCGAGCGATCGCCGGTGGTGGTGCAGTATCTGCTGTGGTGATGGCGTTGCTGGCAGATGTCACCCGTGAAGAAAACCGCATGAAAGCCATGGCGATAATGGGCATGAGTATCGGCCTGTCTTTTGTGGTGGCCTTTAGTCTGGGGCCTTGGCTGACGGGTCTGGTTGGCATCTCGGGATTATTCTGGGTGACTACGGTGATGGGCCTGGCGGCGATTGCCATGCTGTTGATGGTGCCTAAAGTCACGCGGCATCATAAAAACTTTCAGCAAGGCTATCTGGCACAGTTGAAACAGGTAATCAAAATCGGAGATCTGAATCGTCTGCATGTGTCGGTTTTTACCCTGCATTTATTGCTCACCGCGATGTTTATCTATGTACCTTCGCAGCTGATCGAATTTGCTGATCTGCCACTGTCCAGTCATGGCTGGGTATATTTGCCGCTATTGGTGCTGAGCCTGTTTTTTGCTTTTCCAAGTATTATCCTGGCAGAAAAATACCACAAAATGCGCGCGATTTTTCTGGTGGCCATTACTGGCATTATTCTGGGTTTGATAGTGATGGCATTTGGTTTTGAATCAAAATATGTCTTGCTGATTGGCCTAGGGCTGTTCTTCATTGCCTTTAATGTCATGGAGGCTCTGTTGCCGTCTTGGTTGTCGAAAGCGGCACCGATCCAGTCCAAAGCCACCGCGATGGGCGTAAATGCCAGCAGCCAGTTTTTAGGTGCTTTCTTTGGCGGTATGATTGGCGGACAATTATTACTGCTGAACAATACCTCGATGGGCTGGAGTATCCTGACAGGGATCGCGATAATCTGGCTGCTGATGAGTTTTGGCCTGGCTCAGCCACGCTATCTGTCATCACTGGTGTTGCGTTTGCCGGAAAGCAGACAAACTGACGAATGGACTTCTCAGCTTTTGGCGATTCGTGGTATTGAAGAGGTCGTGGTGATGTCTGAACAGCAAGTTGCCTATGTAAAAGTCGATAAAAAGCAGATTGATGATGCTTCGCGACAACAATTAACGCACTTGTTGGGTAAAGAGGTAGCCATTTAAGCATAACTCTTATAAAGTAAAATACAGAAATATATAGGAAGTAAACGGCAAATGCGTGGTGTAAATAAAGTTATTTTAGTGGGTACTTTGGGTAAAGATCCGGAAACCAAAACTTTTGCAAATGGTGGCTCTCTCACTCAATTCTCGATCGCAACCAGCGATTCGTGGACAGATAAAAGTACCGGTGAACGTAAAGAACAAACGGAATGGCACCGTATCGTGTTGCATAACCGTTTAGGTGAAATTGCGCAGCAATATCTTCGTAAAGGTTCAAAAGTATATATTGAAGGTTCATTACGTACCCGTCAGTGGACTGACCAGAATGGTCAGGAACGCTATACGACGGAAATTCGTGGTGAACAAATGCAGATGCTAGACTCTAGCCGTCCTCAAAATGATCAGGGCGAGAGCAGCTTTAACCAGCCACGCTTTAATAACAATAATCAGGCGAACAACAACCAGGGCGGTTATGGCAATAACCCGCAATCAGGTTATGGTTCAGCACCACAGCAAGGCGGTTTTAACAACAACCAGGGCGGCGGTTATGGCAACAATAACCCGAGTGGTTTTGCGCCAAAATCTGCACCTGCTCCAACAGCAGCACCTGCAGCAGATCTAGATGATGACCTTCCATTTTAGATCATATATAGAGATAACTTGTTAAGTTATTAAAGATAATATTGTTTTAAATTTATTTTGATTCAAATATTTATCTAAAGAAATAGCTCCTTTTATTTTGTAAATAAGAGGAGCTATTTTTTTTAACTTTAAAAATGTTAAGTTAAAAGTGCATATATAATTTCTTTTGTTAAGTTAGTATGTTAAAAATAATCATATCTAATCAGGAAAAATACTATATGGATATAGAGGTTATCTTGCATGAATCAGGAGGAGAGCTTTTACCCATACTCTTAGATGATGAAGGAATGCCTATACCTTTACCTAATGAATTTATTTTGTCTAAACGGGCTTCTAGTTCTAATACATTGGTAAGAAATCTAAGAGAATTAAAATTATTTTATCAGTGGATGCAAATACATAAGATTGATCTGCATGAAAGATTGATTTACAAGAAACCATTTACAGAAGCAGAAATTGTTGGAAGTCTTGTTGAGTATCTAAGAAAGGATCATGAAATTAAACATAGAACTATTAAAATTGCTGTGAGACCAGATACTTTCAATCAAAGACTCATTACGATTAAGCAGTTTTTAAATTGGTATATTGAGACTTATATCGGTACGTTGCCTTTTACTTCAGATCATTACCAATATTACGTTGAGTATAAAAAAAGACTTATATCCTTGTTAGATCGTTGTTCTATAACCTCTCCTCCGACTAACAGAACCCTTTCAAAGGGGTTAACTGATAACGAGCAGTCTAATCTAATTAAATTAATCAAACCTAAAAAGGGAAATAAGAATCCCATTGAGCATAGAAACTATATTATGGTTATGCTCATGCTCTCATTTGGTTTTAGACCTGGAGAGGTGCTTAGTTTGAGAGTAGAAGATATACAGCTTGGGGGAATATCTTCTATACGAGTACACCGGCGACCACCTGACTCTCGGGATATAAGAAGACCTAGACCTCAAATTAAGAGAAATGGGCGGGTGCTCGCAATCAATGATAAGTCACTTGCGATAGCACTAGATCTCTACATTACAACATGGAGAGAGATGTTAGATGAAAGAAATCAGACAGATATTGAATGGGATTATCTGATTCTTAATAAAGAAGGCACTCCTCTTTCACATGCATCTGTTACCCAATATTTTCAAATCTTGAGAAAAAAGCATTCGAAAGTTCTGCCCCCTAATTTTAGTCCTAAATCTCTAAGGCATACTTTCTCTGCATCGATGGAGAGATTGCTAAGAGAAGCTGGTATTGAAGAGGAAAATAGGAAAAAAACCTTAGCTTATTTGAGAGGAGATAGTTCTTTATCTTCTCAAGATGTATACACATTTAAAGAAACTGAATTGGAAGCCAATAAGTATTTAGGACAGTATCAACGTGAAATTTTCGGCATCTAAAGCTGTGCAATATGAATTATTTGTAAATGAAAAGGGCTGGAGAGAGATTCCAGATTTTATTATTAGTCGTGAAGGGAAACGGGTAAATACAGCAGGTGATTTATGGAACTTACCCTATGCTATTGATACTTCTACTTCTAAATTGGATTTCTCAAAAATTCCAAATGAAAATTTAAAATGGGTATTAAAATCTTTCATCATTGAAAAGATTGAAAGAGTGTCTACTCATGCAGGTTTGCAGCATTTTCAAGATGTTTGGGGAAAGTTTTTCCGGAAAAATATAGAAGTAATAATCTCTGCTCAAGATATTGAAGAAACTCTAATTTCAGTAGTTGAAAATGCGATTAATTTGGGTCGAAAAGAGCAGAATCTTTGGACATTATATAGACCAATACAATGGTATTTTTACGGAGCTGAGCATTATCCTGAATTAGGTTTTTCAACAGCTTATGCTAGTTTGTTGGAAACTATGCCTATTCCTGCTAATCCTAAAGGCGAAGCTGTACGGATGGAAGATCCAGACTTAGGACCTTTAAATCATAGCTTGGAACTTCCTCTACTCATTCAGGCCTTAAAAAAAGATCAGAGCCAAGAATTCGAACATTTACAACAAAAAGCTGCTGTTGCTCTTTCTATTGCTTATGGCAGAAATCCAGCCAATTTAACTTATTTAAGACATTCCGATCTAGTTAATTTAACCCCTGAATCAGATGATCCTGTTTACGTCTTAAGAATTCCACGTATTAAAAAGAGGCTACTAAGTCCACGAGATGATTATGTCGAAGAGTTTCTTGATCGAGTTTTCGCAGGGTATATTCATGACCTAATCAAAGCTAATAATGAAATTGATGCGGTTCTCTACCATGAGGGTAAAAAAATACCAAATCCCCAGCCAATATTTTTAAATACAAAAGGCAATGAGGCAGCACTATTATCTGGCGATTATGAGAATGCTTATAATTTTTCCTCTTCAATGATTACTTATTTAATTAAAGGTTTTGTAAAAAGACACAATATTATTTCTCCTCTGACAAAGGAGTTAATGCATGTTACAACTCGAAGACTTCGCTATACCCTTGCAACAGGTTTAGCTGCTGAAGGAATCAGTAAAGCTGCTCTAGCTAAAATTCTGGACCATACTGATACTCAGCATGTCCAGGTATATTTTGAGCTAGCGGGTAAAATCGTTATTCAGCTTGATAAGGCAATCGCAAAAGGATTCTCTCAATATCTTAGCTATTTCTCTGGACATATTAT
The DNA here is from genome assembly GCF_037145695.1 of Acinetobacter sp. USHLN143. GTDB lineage: Bacteria > Pseudomonadota > Gammaproteobacteria > Pseudomonadales > Moraxellaceae > Acinetobacter > Acinetobacter fasciculus. Next base: position 3,028 of record NZ_JBBCWZ010000064.1, on the reverse strand, counting down.
TGACTCTTCAGAGGATGCTATTAATGGTGATAACCCTGAAAAATATTTAGTTTTTAAGGGAGATAAGATTGAAGATGAGATAGAAGATATTGGAGTATGTGGTAAATCTTCTATATGTCATTTAGATCCTCCCTTTTCTTGTTACTTATGTCCAAAATTCCAGCCTTATAGACATGCTGACCACGAATATGTGCTGGAAAGTCTCCTTAATAGCAGAAATGAGCGCTTAGAAAAATATGAAAATGCTCGTTTAGGAATCCAGTTGGATGAAGTTATTTTTGCTGTAGCCCAAGTAGCAGAAGTTTGTAAAAAGGAATATGTATGAGCAGTGGAAAAGTTCCAAGAAAATCAAAGGTTATTCCTTTCTTAACAAGCTTGCAAATCGACCGACAAGTAAACTTTAATAATCTTGTTGCTAAGGCAAAATTATTAAAGTTAGAGGGATTTGAACTTATTCAGTGGGATGAAGAAGTTTGGGAAATAACAGGTGGACGTTTATTGCAACAAAGCGGAAGAAATAGTCTTTCGGTTACAATGAGCTTTAGTTACTCACCAAAATTGGGTGGAGATAGAATTGGAGGAGATTGGGAGAAATTAGCAAAAGCTTTATTCCTGTTAAGGCTACACTCCAAACAACAAATCATATCGAATCAAAGAGAGTTTGTATTAGCTATTGGTTATATCGCTACTTTTGTTAATCAGCGTAAGGTTTCGATTTACGATATTACTAGAGAGGATCTGGAGCGTGCCTGTAATGAGATTGCAAAAGACTATTCACAATCAACAGCCTACAATTTACATAAGGCGGTTGCAGAGTTTGCAGCACATCTTGATGTAAATGGCCTATGTAAGAATTTCCTTAATTACAAATATTCCAAGCAAAAAAGACCAGAATCTGTAAATGCTGTTGGTACTAAACGATTAGATGATCCAGATACTTTGATAACCCATGAAAAGGTATTAGCACCAGTGGTCTTTAAAGTGCTGGGACAGCTATATCAAAATGTACCTAAAGATCATAAATACCGTTTTTACATATTGTTATTAACTTTCTTTGCTTGCACTGGTAGGAGATTCTCTGAGCTTTCTTTATTGCCTTTTCAGAAGGTTCAAACTGATAAGGATGGTGTGGCTTATTTGGAGTATTTCCCTCGAAAAACCTCTAAAGGCAATACATTCACACCTATAAAAAAATTATATTTACCCTCAGAGACATTAAATATCTTAGAAGATGTTATTTCAGAGGTTCATGCTCTTACTGAGAAATGCCGAGACAGTGCTCTTGAAATGCATAGATCTCAAACGGTAGATCTTAGATTTTTAAAAAATTGTCCTGAAAGAGTTTATAAAGAAGATTTAAGGAAACTACTTATAAATCCTAATATTTTGGATTGCACTAGTAGATTGACTAAGGATGGTTTGGTCTTCCCTGATTATGAAAAATTAACTTCTACAGGTCATAAGCCTAAGAGTCCAATACGTTATACAAACCATGAAGGGCTTAAAACTTACTGTGAATATAATTTCAATCGAAGGAGTCTTTTACCAATTCATACTGATCAATTCGGAAAAAAATATTATTTACACGATTTAATGTTTTTACGTTATTACACAATGTCTAGTGGTATGAGCGAAGCTTACTGGTTACCTGTAGAGTGTACCCATTCAATGCTCACTACCTTCTTGAGATATATAGATGACCTAGTAACTGAATTTGTTGGTATAGAAGATATTCCTGAATTCACCACCCATGATTTTAGGCATACTCTAAATACAATATTGGATGAAGGTGGTTTATCTGATCTTTTACAAACAGAATGGTTCGGACGCTCAGATCCTAAAGATACAAAAGCTTATCAACATACCAGTCCTGAAAAGAAAGCTCTCATTATTAGAGAGCAGATAAAAAATGGTGAAGCTGGAGGAATGCTGGCTGAACAGATAGTTAATTTGCCTATTAGCATACAAGATGCTGTGCTAGAAGCACGAGTTCAAGCTGTGCATGATGTAGGGACAGGATTATGCATCCATAACTTCTCACAATTGCCTTGTGAACGTCATTTACAATGTTCTGCTGATTGTAAGGATTATGTGTGGGTTAAAGACGATAAGAAGCGTTTAGAGGAGCAAAAGCGTATTCTGGCTATCACAGTACAGGCACAAGAGACAGTACTCCAGCAAAAACAATCAAAGCGTGTAAAGAAAGGTTTAGATTGGGAGTTGCATAATGAAAAGAAAATTGGTGTCCTGACAAAGCAGCTAAAAGATAACGGTGTAGTTGAGTTTGATCCAAAAGCTTATTTAGAGGAGCTCTCAAATGCCTAGTAAATTTCAGCGTATGACTGAGCGTGATGAGTCGAGAATCATTCGTGAACTCAAAAAATGGGGATTAGGCCATCATGGTTCAAAGTTAACTTGGGCAATTTTAGAAGATCGGTTCAAATTTTCTCGACAATCAATGCAAGCAAAGCCTGCAATTAAAGCAGCTTATGATGTGGCTAAACAGGCCTTATCCAAGGGCAGCGTAACCCCCAAAGAGGTATTAGACGAAACTATTGAGGAGTTAAAAGCGGAAATAGCTGCATTAAGGATACAGATCAACAATTTCCAGGAGAAAGAACAAAAATGGAAAAAGAGATGGCAGCAGATTGCCTATCATATTCGGCAAAAAGGTATCCAAATGAGTGATGTTGATAAGCCTGTTCATCCTGAATCAGTCTTACCTAGCCATACAATTACCGAAAAGACTTTAAAAGAATTCGATAAAGAAATTCCCTTTTCAGGACGTGTTTGATAATTTTTTTAAGAAGTTATCACGCTTTTTAGGGCAGACTGATATGCTCGTAACTCGATTAGTTGTGAGGAGCATTTCGCTCTTGCATTAGCTATCTTGTTTTTGATATTTGGAAAGTTCACCGTAAGCGTCCGCTGAATCCCATGCCTATTTTTTAATTTTGGTCGGATTTCCAGCGGTGTGGCAGTAATTCTTCTATTTGGGTCACTTTATGTGTCGGCAACCTTTTCAGCA